>BGZN01000003.1 GCA_003864455.1 Candidatus Termititenax aidoneus
GGAAAAATATCAGGACGACAGATTTGCAGCGGGATTTTTTGACTTCGCTGGTTTCCGCATCGGTGTCGTCTTTGGGTTATGCCGGAGGCATGCAAAGCGAGCAGGCTTTGGCGCTGGGCTCTTTGACCACGCTGTCGATGAAGACTTTGTATACTTTGAGCAATATTTATGACACGACGCTGGATGCCGCCAATCGTCTGGCCGCGGAAAATCTGACCGACGGCGATCTGGCGGAAGAGCTGGGGTTAAATAGATTGACCGCCGCGGAAAAAGAATTGCTCCTGCAGGCTATAGAATACAAAAATGTTTCCGGCGAATATGGTTTTCAAATCGAAGACCGCGGCCGGCTGGAATACATTCACGCGCTTTTGGATCAGCTGCAAAAGACCCAGGATTTGCTTTTGCAAATGAAAGCGGAGCTGGACAGCGGACGCGGCAATGTACACTCGGTTCTCGAAACCGGCGCGGCTGATTTGGAATCTATTTTGAAAGATTATCAAAATCTGCACAAACAATTTATTCAGCAACTGATGCAGAGTTTGAAAAAAGGCGCCGGCGAAATTACCCGGCGTGAAAACAGCCGCCAGCAGCAATTGCTCAATTTACAGCTAGAGGCTTTTGATTCCGCGCTGCAGGCCTTGCAGAGTATTGCGCCGTTCTTAGATACTAAAACTGATCAGCAGATTTTGAATAATTTTATTCAAGATCTGCAGCCCTTGTCCACGCTGTGCCGTGTTTTGCTGCTGCATTTCCGGCGCGGCGAGAAAGACGCGGCTGAGGCTGTGGATTTGAGCGCGCTCAATCCTGGAGAACGTCTGCGTGTGGAAAGCGCTTACGCCAGCGCCGATCTGGAGCTGACCGAGATCGCGCGCAATTCAGGTCTCTATGAGCAAATGTTAAAAATGATTGATCAAACCGCGCAGCAAATCGCCAAGATTATCGCCAAGAAAACCACGGAAAAAACTTTGAGCGACAGACTAGACGTACTCTTGAAAGAAAACCTGGCTGCCCTGCGGAAAGAACTGGACGCTAACACGGAAAAACAACGCGAGCTGCGCGAGCAAATCGAGGCGCTGAGCGCGGCTGTGCCGAGCACGCATCCATTCTACGCCACGTATCTGCAGCCGGCTTGGGAATTGTGTCAGACCGGTGATTATGCCGGAGTTGTAGGCAAACTCGGTGCATTAAATGATCAGGTGCTGGGTGAAGCTGTGCTGGCTTGCCGCGAGCATGTAAAGGAATTGCAAAAACTGGCCGAGCGCGCGGCGCAGGTAGAGCAAGCGCTGAGGCAGGCCGAGTCTGCCGCGCAGACTGAAACCCAGACTTTGCGTGAGACGCTAGATTATTTACAGAAACACGGCGAAGAATTTGCCGAGACGCAAAAATTATTTGCTGAAACGGCACAAAGTTTGAGTGAGTACCGCGGCGAGATCGAGGGTCTGTTTGAAACTGAAACAGGCAGCGGTTATCACGCGAGTATTTATCAATTTATGCTGCTCGATGCTGTGAGAGCGCGGGAAGTTTTAGAAAAAGTCAGTCCGGCCGCCGCGGAGAAACTAGCCGCGCTGCGCCGCTGTGGAGAAGATTATCAAGCGATGTGCCGCAAGATCACCGCACTAACGCCGCTTTTCCAGGACCGGCAGAGATACACAGAACTCTTGACCGCTCTGGCGCAGTCCGCGCCGCAATACGGCGGCGAAGTGGCGCAACTGTACAGCGGTTTGGTTTCAGCGCAGAGTATGTATGCGCAGTTTGCTGAAATTAGAAAGCTGGGCGATGATCTTCCGAAGATAAGGCTTTTGGATTCCGGATTACAAACACGGGAGGCTTCAATCGCGCAGGCCGCGTTATTTACAAGATTTGGTTTGACTGTGCCGGAAAATCTGGCCGAGATAGAGGAAACTTTTCAAGAAGCGCAGAATGTCAATCAAAATTATCATCCGTATACGCCGAGCACGGATGTGTCTAAATTGTGGGAGAGTTTTTTCGTGGAACGCTCGCGCAGCCGTAAAGCCCAAGAAAAGGCACAGGCCAGTCTCGATGCGGCGCGCGCGGCCTGGGAGCAGGCGGATAAAGACTATGAGCTGGTGTCCGGTCTTTTTGCGGCATATCCGGCGCAAGAAGTAAATATTTCCGGACTGAATATTTCGCAGGAATTGAAACTTTACTTAAACGGCGTAACCGGAGGCGCGGGCATACCGCCGGCTTTGCGTCCTAGAATTTTGGAATATCTTGACCGCCGCCGCGACAATCGAGAGATCGAACTGCTCAATAACGAAGCTGATGTGGATTTTGCGGAAAAAATCTTAACCGCAGATTGGCAGGAAATACAGCGTTCTCAAGAAAAATATGGAGAAGATATGCAGAAATATCTAGTGGGCGAGACGGAAATAACGCTAGAAAACCTAACCGAGCAGCGTGCAGAACTTGAACGCAAAGAACGCGCTTTCCGCCAAAAACGCGAAAGATTTTTAGTGCAGCAAAAGAAAGGCGTGATTAACTAAAGCAGTTTTCCGCCTTTGAGGAACGGAATTTTCGACCGCAGCTCTTCGCCTACTTTTTCGACTTGATGCTCTTTAGCGTGAGCGCGCAGTTTGTCCATATTGGGTTTACCGGCCTGGCATTCTTTGACAAACTCAGCGGCAAACTCGCCGCTCTGAATACGCTTCAAAACATCTTTCATTCTGGCCTTGACCGACGCGTCGATAATTTTTGGCCCGACAGTCAGGTCGCCGTATTCGGCCGTATTGGAAATAGAATAACGCATGCCGGCCAAGCCGTGTTTGTACATCAGATCGACGATCAGTTTCATTTCATGCAGGCACTCAAAGTACGCCATGGTCGGCTGATAACCAGCTTCGACGAGAGTTTCAAAACCGGCTGTGACCAGCGCGGACATGCCGCCGCACAGCACCGCCTGTTCGCCAAAAAGGTCAGTCTCGGTTTCTTCTTTGTATGTGGTCTCAAAAATGCCGGCGCGTGTGCCGCCGATAGCTTTGGCGTAGGCCATGGCGATATTCCGCGCCTGACCGCTGTGATCCTGATACACCGCAAACAAAGCCGGCACACCGGCGCCTTCGGTGTAAAGCTGGCGCACCATGTGGCCGGGGCCTTTGGGCGCGACCATAATCACGTCAATGTCTTTGGGCGGCACTATATATTTGAAATGAATATTAAAACCGTGGGCAAAAGCCAAAATATTGCCCGGTTGCAAATTTTTCTCAATGTCTTTTTTATATATGTCCGCCGCAAATTCATCGGGGACAAGCATCATGATCAAATCGGCTTTTTTGGCCGCATCAGCCGGAGCCAGCACCTCAAAACCGGCTTCTTTGGCCGCCGCCGCATGCGCGCTGTCCGGCCGCAAACCGATGACGACACGCAGGCTGCTGTCTTTCATATTGAGCGCGTGGGCGTGCCCCTGCGAGCCATAGCCGATCACCGCAATCGTTTTGTCTTTTAATATGCCTATATCGGCGTCCTTGTCGTAATATGTTTGCACCATTTTACTTCACTCCTTTTCTTAAAATTAAGAATCCGCCCCAAGACGCGAGGTCTATAACTAACGCTGCCCATATTAAACCAAAATCCAAATAATATAAAGCGAATAAGTAAGGCACGCCAGTGATGATGAGCCAGTTCCAGAACGATTTAAATCCAACGCGGCCGTGCAGAGCAAAGTAACCAACCGCCAAAAATAAATAAATACAGGCGTTCAGGCGGTTGTGAATGAAAATATATGCGGCGGCTTTCAGGCAGGTCAAGCCTAAGAAAAGCAAAAATAAATCCGTTTCGGTTTTTTGCCGGGAAGAGTTTTTAACGTGATGGCTTGTTTTTTGGGGCACTATTTTCGGCCTCTGCTCAACGCGAGCTTACCGGTGCGCGCGACGGCCTGCAAACCGTATTTTTCCAGCAGGGCTTCCAGACCTTCGATCTTGGCGGTATCGCCGGTCGCTTCGATTATCATGCTGCCTTCGGCGATATCGATAACTTTGGCACGGAAAGTACTGGCCAGCGCGTAAATCTCATGACGGGTCTTGGGCGTGGCGTTGACTTTGAATAAAACCATTTCGCGGCTGATAAATTCGCCCTGCGATAGATCTAAAACTTTTTTCACATCAGGCAGTTTATTTAACTGCTTGCTGATTTGCTCGAGTATTTCGTCGTTGCCATGCACGACCAGCGTGATGCGCGACACGTCTTTGGTTTCCGTGGGGCCGACCGCCAGCGAATCAATGTTGTACGCGCGGCGGCTGAAAAGTCCGGCCACCCGTGCCAGCACGCCGGGTTTATTGTCTACGATTACGGCAATGATATGTTTCATTTCAGCGCTCCAATCAACGCTCCAATTTGCGGCAGCAGCATTTTATTTAACACACCGCCGGACGGCACCATCGGCAGCACATTTTCTTCACGCGCCACCAAAATATTGGCCAGGACCGCGCCTTTGTACGCTAAAACCTCCTGGAGTTGTTTTTCCAGATGCTTCGGGTTTTCGATTTGCACTCCTTTGATGCCGTAAGCTTCGGCCAGTTTGAGAAAATCCGGCTGACATTCCGCCAGGTCTGTGTGTGAGTAATGTTTGCAATAAAACAACTGCTGCCACTGGCGCACCATGCCCAGCCAGCGATTGTTGATGACCAGGATTTTGACAGGCAGCTTGTTGGTGGCGATTGTGCCCAACTCCTGAATATTCATTTGAATACCGCCGTCACCGGCCAGACAGATAATATTTTCTTTGGGACAGGCTAGCGCCGCGCCTATCGCCGCAGGCAGACCAAAACCCATTGTGCCCAAGCCGCCGGACGACAAAAAACGCCGCGGAGATTTTATCCGCAAATACTGCGCCGCAAACATCTGATGCGTGCCGACATCGGTGATGTACACCGCATCGCCTTTGGTCAAGTCATTCAAAACTTCGCAGACTTGCTGCGGCTTGATTGTTTTGCTGTCTTGGGCATAGGTCAGCGGAAAATCTTTTTGCCATTTGGCGATTTGCTGAAGCCACTCGGCGCGCGAAGTGAACTTGTTTTTTTTCAAAAGCGCCAGCATTTCTTTTAATATTTCGCGCGCGTCGCCGATAATCGGCACATCTGCCGGCACGCATTTGTTGATTTCCGCAGGGTCAATATCCGCGTGAATGATTTTGGCCTGCCGCGCAAAAAGCTGCGGGTTGCCGGTGATGCGGTCGTCAAAACGCATGCCGATTGCCAAAATCACATCGGCCTCGCAAAGCGCGTAATTCACCGCCGCCGAGCCGTGCATGCCCGGCATGCCGAGATAGCCGGCCGTGTTTGGCGGAATAATGCCCAATCCCAGCAGGGTTGCGGCGGCCGGAATGCTAGTCGTCTGAATAAATTCCGTCAATTCTTTAGCCGCATTAGCCGCAATGATGCCGCCGCCGGCGATGACAAGAGGACGTTCGGCTTGAGCCAGCAGTTCAATGGCCTGCTTGATCTGGCGCGGATTGCCTTTGAGTGTCGGCTTGTAATTGGGCAAATCGATTTTTTCGGGATATTTAAAATCCGTATTTTGTTTACAGACATCTGACGGTATGTCGATCAGCACTGGCCCGGGACGACCTGTTCTCGCCAGATGAAAAGCTTCTTTAATCGTGGGCGCCAGTTCGCTTACGTCTTTAATCAGATAATTGTGCTTGGTGATCGGCATGGTGATGCCGGTCATGTCGGCTTCTTGAAAAGCGTCTTTGCCGATTTGTGTCGTGCCGACCTGTCCGGTAATGGCCACCAGCGGCACCGAGTCCATGTAGGCCGTGGCGATAGCTGTAACGAGGTTGGTCGCACCGGGACCGGAAGTAGTCAGGCAGACGCCGACCCGCCCAGTGGCGCGCGCATAGCCGTCCGCCGCGTGCCCCGCGCCCTGTTCGTGGCGCACCAAAATATGTTTAAGCCGTTTTTCCGCAAACAGCGCGTCATAAATCTCCAGCGCGCGTCCGCCCGGATAACCGAAAATGACTTCCACGCCTTCTTCAATCAGCGCTTCGATAAGTATCTGCGAGCCTTTCATAATGGGGGTCATTCTAACACACGCCTGATTTTCTCAAAAGCGGCCTGACGGAATTTAGCCGAAAACTTGGCATTTTTCTTGCAATATTACCTATATATGACTTGGCAAAAATGTTGAAAGTTTTTGTAAAAACTTACGTCGCCTGCTGCGCAGGCTTGCGACTGCGTGCGACCACAAGTCGCCGCAGAAGTGTCGTCGGCTAACCAAGCCGACGGCTAGGCGTCACTTAACTTCGCTTTGCTTGTTAAGTTCCGCAGGCAAAAATGTTGGAAATTTTTGTAACAAAAAGGAGGAATATATGAAAAAAGAGATTATGGTTATGCCGGAGGTTATTGAAAATAAGATATTTTTATTGCGCGGCCAAAAAGTGATGTTGGACAGGGATTTGGCTAAATTATACGGAGTAACCACAGGTATATTAAATCAAGCCGTGAAACGTAATCTGTACAGATTTCCAGAGGACTTTATGTTTCAGTTGACCAAAAAAGAAACGCTAAACTTGAAATCACAATTTGTGATTTCAAGTTGGGGCGGAGACAGAGGACTTCCGTATGTTTTTTCTGAACAGGGCGTGGCGATGCTGTCCAGTGTGCTCAATAGCAAAAAGGCCATACTGGTCAATATCCAAATAATGCGCGCGTTTACCAGACTGCGCAAAATTTTTCTCACACATCAAGATTTGCAAATCAAAATCGAAAAACTCCTGCGTCAGCAGATTAGGCAGGCCGGACATCTATCCGAGCACGACAGACATATCTCGACGATTTTTAATGCGATTAAGCAACTGCTGAGAAATGACGCAGAAATAAGTAAACAACTAACCTATACCGAGAAAAAAGACAAGAATAAAAAATGGGGATTTCAGCCGCCGGATAGGAAAAAGCTGCACGCATAATTTCCCAAAAAGTGGGTAGTTATCTTTTACCAAATTAAAAAGGAGCGGCCATGGATAAGTCTTTGGAAATTTTGAATTTTTTGGAGAATTCTACGGAAGAAGAAAAAGTGTATCAGGTCAAAAATCGTTTTCAATTGAGCTCGGAACGCAATGCTCGGGCGATACTGCATATTCTGGAAAACAGCGAGAGTACGGTCAAATACGAAGCCAAAATCGCCAAACTAATCAAAAAATTAGAAGAAAAACACGCCAAAGAAGCCAAGCGCCTGCAAAAACGCAATGAGAGTTTTTTCAGCGAAGGCTACGCCGACCGCTCCAAACTTGAGGAAATCAGCGGCGATATTCATGAGTTGCAGAGGCTAATGCAGTAAAATAAAAATTGTTTGCTGACAAAGGTTTGCACGCAAAACTGCGACAATATTGTATTATACGCTCATGTGCGGAATAGCCGGAAAAATCTCGAGTAATGAAATTACACCAGAACAAATAAAAGCGATGACGGACACGCTGATCCGTCGCGGCCCTGACGCCGAGGGCTGCAAAATTATGCGGCGCGGAGCAGTACAACGCACTGCGGCGCGGAGTGGCGAAAAATGGATTGGCCTCGGCCACCGCCGGCTCAAGATTATCGACCTTTCGGACAGCGCCAATCAGCCTTTTGTCTACGGCAGCCTCACGCTGATTTTCAACGGCGAGATTTACAATTTTCAAGAGCTGCGCCATAAATATTTGGCCGGTGAAGTTTTTGCAACGCATTCCGACACGGAAGTTGCGCTCAAAATGTACCAGAAATTTGGTGCGGCTTGCGTGAAGCATTTTCGCGGTATGTTCGCGCTGGCGGTGTACGATGCGGAACAGGACAGTTTATTCCTCGCTGTCGACCAGACCGGCAAAAAACCTCTGTACTATTATCATGCTGACAACGTGTTTGTTTTTGCTTCGGGTATCGACGCGCTGCTGACCCAGCCGGAAGTCAAGACCAGCGTGGATTTCCGCGCGCTCGATGATTTTTTGACGTTCAATTATATCGTGTCTGACCGCTCGGCTTTTCAGGATATTTACAAATTGTCAGCCGGGCATACGCTGACCTTCGCCGCCGGACAATTAAAACTCGAAAAATACTGGGACATTGATTACCGGCCGAAATTAAATATTTCTTTGCAAGATGCGCTGACACAGACGGAAGAAATTTTGCGCGAGGTTGTAAATCTACGCTTGATTGCCGACGTACCGCTTGGCGCGCATTTAAGCGGCGGCGTGGATTCTTCGCTGATCACCGCTTTGCTGGCGGAGCGCGGCCGCGTCAAAACTTTTGCTATCGGTTTCACACAAAAAGATTTTAGCGAGCTGGCCTATGCGCGGATCGTCGCGCAAAAATTTAACACCGAACATTATGAATTTACAGTTACGCCGGACGCCGTGAGTATTTTGCCGGAGTTAATTGACAGTTACGACGAGCCCAATGCCGATCCCTCGCAAATACCGATGCATTATCTCTGTAAATTGACGCGCGAACACGTCACGGTCGCGCTCAACGGCGACGGCGGCGACGAGTGTTTTGGCGGCTATGAACGTTATCAGGGTATGCTGTACCAAAATCTTTTCCGCAAAATTCCCAAACCTCTGCGACAGATTTTTTACGCTGGTATTCGCTCTCTGCCGGAATCCGCCGCGCATCGTTCTTTTTTGCGCCGGCTGAAATGGCTGTGCCAGGTGTCTTTGAGCGACGCGGCGGAAAGTTATTATCAAGCCAATTTGTCTTTTGACAATGCGCTGAAAAATAAGCTTTACACGGACAAAATGCCGCGCGGCTGCGGCGCGCAGGAATTCAGGCAAGTTTTTGCCAACGCTCCTGCGGACAATCTCGTGGACAAAATGCTTTACACCGACCTCAAACTGTATCTGCGCAATGACTTGCTGGTCAAAGCCGACCGCGCGGCAATGTATCATTCTCTGGAAGGCCGCTCGCCGTTTCTCGACACGCGCTTGCTGGAGTTTACGGCCGGTCTGCCGGCGCGATACAAAATCCATAATTTTCAACTCAAATATTTGCTCAAAAAAATTGCCGCGAAATATTTGCCCAAAGAAATTATTTACCGCAAAAAACAGGGCTTCGGTGTGCCGCTTAACGCTTGGTTCAGAAACGAATTGAAACAATACGCCGAGGATTTGTTCAACAATTCTCTGCTGGTCAGTTCCGGTTATTTTAACAAAAACGCTTTGTTGAATTTACTATCCGAGCAGCAGCACGGTGTCAATCATGGCCGACGGCTGTTCACGCTGGTAATTTTGGAAAATTGGCTGCGGAAGTATCGGAAGTATGTTTGATTAAGCGAACTGCCCAATATAGAGCATTCTTTGCCTGAGCTCAGTCATTTCTGCTTAAAATTGCCCAGTATTAGCGATAAAGTGTCCCTAAGACTGGCATAAAAATTGCGTTAATCAAATATCAATATTTTCAGGAGACAATTATGTCAGGGATAATAGATAATACTAGACTAGACCCAAGGGCAGCGTTACCAGCGGGAAGTAATTCCAGCCCAACGGAAAACCCCAAAGCGGCTGCCATCGTCGACAGCATATTGAGTAGAATCGATAAATCCGTAAGGGATTGGAATCCATTTACTTCGCCAAAATCTGTTGGTCAACAGGTTTCAAATGAATTAACTGCCTTGGTTCAAAATGACAGAAAAACATATAACGAAGTAATTAGATTATTACATTCGCCGCAACTAAAGCGCAGCAACGCTATAGTAGAATTTCTTAATAATTTAGGCCTCAAATTAGGTTACCCAAACTTTGGTTAAGAAACTTAAATAAACAATAATTTGCCGAGAAATCTTTATAGTTAACCGCCGCCCCAGCACGCTTTCTGCATGCCGGAATTTCCTCCTGCGGAGTGGCGTGCGCATTGTGAGACGCGCTCGGTCACAAGTAGCGGCCTTTTATAAGCTATCCTCCTCCACAAAACTTGATCAATTCTAAGCGGTCATTTTCCTGGAGCGGGATTTTAACCCAATCCTCTTGGCGCAGAATAATGTCATTGTGCTCCGCGACCAGCGCGATATTGTCCAATTTTAATTCGGCTACCAAGTCCTGCACATTTGCTGCGGAAATTTCTGCCGGCTGACCATTGAGAATGATGTTCATAAGGCCTCTTTTATCACGCCGCCGCCTAAAATGTAATCTCCGTCATACACCACGACCGATTGTCCGCGCGTCACGGCTTTTTGCGGTTCGGCAAAGCGCGCTTCTATAGTATTGTCGCCGCGTGGAATTATCTCCGCCGGAAATTCCTGCTGCGCCGAACGAATCTTGATTTGCGCGGACATTCTCTCCGGTTTTTCTGCCATGAGCCAGTTCAAATCTCCGGCGATAAGTCCGGCGCTAAATGTTTCTTCCGCATAGCCGACGATCACTTCATTTTTGGACACGTTAAAATCCAGCACATACAAAGGCCGCTCGGCCGCGACTCCCAAGCCTTTGCGCTGGCCGATAGTGAAATGCCAATAGCCGTTATGCGCGCCGAGTATTTGGCCCTGCGTGTCCACGATATGGCCGAGTTTATCCGCCGCGCCGAGCAAATCCTTGTAATCGCCGCTGTAAAAATCCTGGCTGTCCGGCTTGTCGCTGACCGGCAAACTATTTTCTCGCGCGATTTTCCGCACTTCCGCTTTGGTCAGGCCGCCCAGCGGAAAAATTATTTGTGCCAGTTGTTCCTGTTTTAGCCGGTACAAAAAATAAGTCTGGTCTTTACTTTTATCCGCGGCTTTTTTGAGAACAAAGCGGCCGTTTGCTTCCGCGATATTGGCGTAATGCCCGGTCGCAAATTTAACGAACTCTATACCGCTCTGTCTGGCCAGATCGAGCAGGACACCGAATTTCACCTGACTGTTGCAGAATACGCAAGGATTGGGTGTGCGGCCGGACAAATATTCTTGCTTAAAATAATCCAGCACGATTTTTTGATATTGCGCGGCACAGTCCAGTACATGGTACGGTATTTGCAAAAGGTCTGCGATTTTTTGCGCCAGCGCGATGTCTTGTTTCTCGTCGGGACTAAAGCAGGCGTCACGTCGTGCTTCGCACTTGTGGCCCTCACTTAACTTCGCTTCGCTTGTTAAGTTCGGGTCTCCGGTGCAAGTTTTATATTCTGGCTTATCCTGCCAAATCGACATGGTCAGCCCGATAACTTCATGTCCGGCCTGTTTTAACAGCAGCGCCGCCGCCGCTGAATCTACGCCGCCGCTTAAACCCACCGCGATTTTCATGGCCAAAAGTTTAGCATGATTGTTTTAATTTGACTTTGCGGCAGAGGCATGTTAAACTGTTTCTATATATAGAAACAAAGGATAAACTGAATTTATGCAGTGCATTTATAAAACGATCAATGCGGACAGCTACACACCGGTCATTGTGTTCAAAAAACTTCAAGGCATCGTGCTGCTGGAGTCGGCCGTGCTGGAAGGCACAAATCGTTATTCTTTTGTTTTGCTGGAGACCAACAGCAAGTTGTCTTTAACCAAAGCCGGTGTTGTCGAAACCGCCGCCGGCCGGGAAACGCTGCTCACCGCAGACCCGCGGAAATTTTTGGACAGCGTCATAGAAAAAGGCCGGGAAATTGCGGTTGAGGAATTACCTTTCCCTCTGCCGGCGCGCGGCGTGGGGTATTTGAGTTACGAATTTTGCCGTTTTTGCGACACGATCAAGATTGCCGAAAAACCGGCGTCTATCGATACGCCGGAGGCTTGTTTTCTTTTTGGCGGAGCATTTATTGTTTTTGACCATTATCGCGACGATTTGCATATCGTGGCGCTCGGCGCTGACGCCGCGATTCTGGAAAATAAAATTGCCGGTTATTTGGCTGTGCTCAAAGACAATGATTACCGCGCTTACACGCAGGACCAGACCATTTACACGGCGCAGGCTGAATTGCACAAAAACAAAGACGCGTATATTCGGGGCGTCGAGGAAATCAAAAAAGCGATTGTGCGTGGCGATTTAATTCAGGGCGTGCTCTCCCAGCAGTTAATAGTTGATTCCGCTTTGCCGCCTTTTGAGGCTTACTGCCGTCTGCGCCGCGAAAACCCTTCGCCGTATCTTTTTTATTTTGATTTTGCGGATTTTCAATTATTTGGCGCTTCGCCGGAAATCATGGTGCGGCTGTCCGGCGATATGGTGACGATCAAGCCGATAGCCGGCACGCGGCCGCGTGGCCGGACGCCCAGTGAGGATATCGCGCTGGAAAAAGATTTGCTGGCTGACGAAAAAGAACGCGCGGAGCATTTGATGTTGATTGATTTAGCACGCAATGATGCCGGGCGCATCGCTGTGCCGGGTTCGGTCAAAGTTCTTAATTCGTTTTTTATCGAACGTTACGCTTATGTTATGCATATCGTTTCTGAAGTGCGCGCCCAAAAACTGCCAGCCGCCGGCCTCGCGGATATTATCAAGAGCGTGTTTCCGGCCGGCACGGTTTCCGGCGCGCCCAAAATCAAAGCTATCGAACTGGTCGCCGAGCAGGAACCTGTGCGGCGCGGCGCATACGCCGGCCTCATCGGTTATTTTGACGCGAGCGGCAGCTTTGACTCCTGCATCACTATTCGCGCGGTGTTGCATCAAGGGCAAAAATTCATCGCGCAGTCCGGCGCAGGCATTGTCTATGATTCTGTGCCGGAAAAAGAATACACCGAAACTTTGAACAAAGCCCGTGCGACAATCCGCGCTCTGGGAGTAAACCTATGATTTTGCTCATCGATAATTATGATTCTTTCACTTACAATTTGGCGCAGTATTTGCAAATGCTGGGGCAGACGGTCAGGGCAGTGCGCAATGACGCGCTGACGCTGGCGGAAATCGAAAAAATGAAACCCTCGCACATTGTTATCTCGCCCGGACCGGGCGACCCGTCTGCGGCTGGCATCAGCGTCAAAGCGGTGCGGCATTTTGCCGGAAAAATTCCAATACTCGGCGTGTGTCTGGGGCATCAAGCAATAGTCGAGGCTTTCGGCGGAAAAATTGTCGGCGCGAAACAAATCATTCACGGCAAAACCGACACTATTCAGCACGACGAGGGCGGTGTGTTTCGCAATCTTAAACAAGGCTTGACGGTAGTGCGTTATCATTCGCTGATCGCTGATCCGGCCAAGATGCCGGATTGTCTGGCGGCCACGGCTTTTGCGGCGCGCGATCAAGCTATCATGGCGGTGCGCCACAAAAAATATCAAATCGAGGGAGTACAGTTTCACCCCGAATCTTTCGGCGCTGAGCAGGGTCTAAAACTGCTAGAGAATTTTCTCAAATACAAACGCGCCGGCTCGCAAAAATTGCCGCTGCTGCGCAAACTGTCTTTGGGCGACAGCCTGACCCAGAAAGAAGCGGCTGTAATTATGGACGAAATAACGGATGGCGAATTAACGGACAGTCAGTTGGGCGCTTTTCTGGGTGGATATGCGGTCAAAGGCATTTCGCCGGAAGAATTGTCCGGTTTTGCGCTGGCGATGCGCCAGAAAATGACCAGCAAACAAAAAAGACCGGACGCGCTGGACATTGTCGGCACCGGTGGGGACGGACAGCATACTTTTAATATATCCAGCGCCTCGGCGCTGGTTTGCGCGCATTACGGAGCGCCAGTCGCCAAACACGGCAACCGCGCTTTCACTTCGTCCTCTGGCAGTTTTGATTTTTTGCAGGCTTTGCAGATCAAGACGGACGGCGACCTGGCCGCCAATTTAAAAAGTCTGCGCCAGAATAATTTTGCGTTTTTCTTCGCGCCGCTTTATCACCCGGCGATGAAATATGTCGGCCGTGTGCGGCAGGAAGTTAAATTTCGCACAGTGTTTAATCTGCTGGGGCCGCTGATCAATCCTTTGCAGGCCGGTTATCAAATGATCGGGGTTTACGATCCGTCTCTGCTGGATTTGTTCATTCAGACTTTGAAAAAACTGGGTTTGAAACGCGCTTTGGTCGTGCATGCGGAATCCGGCATCGATGAGATCAGTATTTGCGGCAAGACGCAGGTACGCGAATTGACCGCCGCCGGGAAAATCAAAGCGTACAAACTGAATCCTCAAGATTTCGGCATCAAAGGTTTTAAAAGCGAGGATTTGCGCGGCGGTACAGCCCGGCAAAACGCGGAAATGTTTTTGCAAATCTTGAAACACGGCGTCAAAACACGCAAAGACCGGGCGCTCGCCGCGGCCGTGGCTCTGAACGCTGGCGCCGCGCTGTATTTGCTCGGCAAAGTAAAAACTATCCGGTCTGGCTATGCCAAAGTGTCACGCGATCTGGAAGAACGCAAATTAACCGACTGCGTAGACCGGCTGCTCTAATGAATATCCTGGAGAAAATAGTAGCCGCGCGGCGCCGGGCTTTTCGGCTCTATACTTTTCCGCCGCGCAACGTTCCGGTCGTGCCGTTTTTCGGCCAAAAGCCTTTTATTATTACGGAGTTCAAACGCGCTTCGCCGACGCAGAAAAAAATCAGCGTTTGTTCTCATGCGGAGCTGGCGCGGGATTATTACGCCGCTGGTGTCCGCAATTTTTCTGTCCTGACCGAACAAAATTATTTTCGCGGCTCGCTGCAGGATTTGTATGAACTCAAACAAAAATATCCGCATTGCGCTTTTTTGCGCAAGGATTTTTTATTTTGCCGCGCGGATATAGCGCAGGCCTATCAAGCCGGCGCGGACGCGGTGTTGCTGATCGCGGAAATTTTGTCCGACAAACTTTTGCAAGAACTGATCGATGAGGCGCATAAATATAAATTGCAGGTATTGGGCGAGGCTTACAGCCTGCGGTCTTTGCAGAAAATTTTACGGCTGAAAAATCCGCCTGACGCTATCGGCATTAATTCCCGGGACTTAAAAACTTTTCGTATTCAGCCCGATCAGCCATTACGCTTAAAATCGTATATTCCTAAAAATATTCCGGTGGTGTACGAATCCGGCGTAGACAGCGATTATTTGCTGGAAATTATCGGCAACGCGGGATTTCGCGCCGCGCTAATCGGCGAAGCGGCGGTCAAAGCAGACAGGAGAGCGCAAACTATCCGCAATTTCGTGAGCGCTGTCCGGCGCGGCGCTAGACAAAAGCCCAATTTTTTCACCAAACTTTACGCCATTAAAAAAAATGTTTACGTTAAAATCTGCGGTTTAACAAACAAGGCCGATGTGGAATTAGCCGCCAGAGTTGGCGCGGATATTGCCGGTTTTGTTTTTGTGCCGGAGTCGCCGCGCCGCGCGGACGAAAAATTGCTGCGCGCGGTCAAAAATATAAAGATTTTAAAAGTTGCCGTGGTTAAAAAAATCACGCCGGAAATAAAAAAACTGCTGCGTGCCGGACTACTCGACGCGGCGCAGATTTATAATGAAGCGGACATTTACGACCTGGCCGGAAACGCTTATTTGACTACCACTAATTTGCGCCGACGCGTGCTGCCGGTTACGCTTTATGACGCGCCGAAAACCAAATCCATGCGCGCCGGCAGACAAATTCCGACACAGGGACACAAACATATTTATGGCCAATGGCTGGCTGGCGGTCTCACTCCGCAGAATATCCGCGGCCTAATTAGAAAAATCCGCCCCGGGCTGGTCGATGCCAGTTCGGGCTTGGAAAAAAGCATTGGACAGAAAGACGCGCGGAAAATAAAATTATTCTTGAGAGAGGTGGCGCGTGCCTAAATATTTTGGACAATACGGCGGTCAATATGTTGGCGAGGTTTTGCGTCCGGCTCTGGACGAGCTGACCGCGGCTTTTGCCGAATACAGCCAGGACAAAAATTTTCTGGCAGAGTATGCGGATTTGCTGGCGAATTATGCCGGCCGACCGACGCCGCTCCTGTATGCCGAGAATCTGACACGCGAATTGAAAGGCGCGAAAATCTACATCAAGCTGGAAGGTCTGGCCAATACCGGCGCGCACAAAATCAACAATGCGCTGGGGCAGGCGCTGCTCGTCAAAAAAATGGGCAAAAAATATGTCATTGCCGAGACTGGCGCTGGTCAACATGGCGTGGCTACCGCCGCCGCCTGCGCGCGGCTGGGGCTGAAATGCGAAATATTCATGGGTGCTGTTGACGCGGCGCGTCAGCAGCCAAATGTTTTTTTGATGAAACAATACGGCGCGCAAGTCCATCTTGTTTGGGACGGCACGCGCACGCTCAAGGACGCGGTGAACGCCTGTCTCAAAAACTGGACGGCGCGCGCGGCCGACACGCATTATCTGATCGGCTCGGCGCTGGGTCCGTATCCCTATCCGGATATAGTGAAATTTTTTCAGGGTATTATCGGCCGTGAAATAAAACAGCAGTTATTAAAAAAAGAAAAAAAACTGCCGGACGTTTTGATTGCCTGCTGCGGCGGCGGCTCCAATTCACTCGGCATGTTCACGCCGTTCATCGCGGAGAAAAAAGTCCGGCTCATTGCTGTCGAGGCTGGCGGACTCGGCAAAAAATCCGGCCAGCACGCCTCGCGTATTTGCTCTCGCAGTCCGGTCGGGATTATCGAAGGCTACAAATCACGTTTTGTACAGACGGACGACGGGCAGGTCATGGCCACTCATTCTGTTTCCGCAGGATTGGATTACACCGGCATCGGGCCGGAACTGGCTGCGCTGGCCGAGACCGGCCGCGTGGAATTCACAACGGCCAGTGACAAAGATGTGCTAAAAGCCTATCAATATCTGGCGCGCACAGAAGGATTGTTATTCGCGCTGGAGTCGGCGCACGCCGCCGCCGCCGCGCTGAAAATAATACCGCGCTTGCCTAAAAATAAAATTGCGGTCCTTAACATGTCCGGCCGCGGCGATAAGGATATTTTTATCACCGCCGCCGCGCTTTACAAAAAAGAATGGACGGAATTTTTGCGGCAGGAGACGGAGCGTTTATGCGTTTGATGGTGCATTTAGTTGCCGGTTTTCCATCATTGGAAGGTTTTGCAGCCGCGGCGCGGGCTTTGCGCGATGGCGGTGCGGAAATACTGGAGATCCAAATCCCTTTTTCCGACCCGACAGCCGACGGTCCGGCGATTACGCTGGCCAGTGAGACGGCGGTGCGCGGCGGCTTCAAAGTCCGGGATATTTTTCAATATATCCACGCCGCGCGGCAGGCCGGATTTCAAAGAATATTTGTGATGACTTACGCGAATATTCCTTACCGCTATGGAATTAAAAAATATATTATCGATTTGAAAAAAGCCGGCGTGGAGGGGTTGATCGTGCCGGATCTGCCGCTGGAAGACGAAGAAGGTTTTTACAGCTTGTCCCTGCGGCACGGCATCGCGCCGGTGCCGGTGGCTGTAGTCGGCATGCCGGCTGCCCGATTGACGCTGTTGAAGCCTTATAAAAAAATCTATGTTTCTCTACGCAGTGGCATTACCGGCACAGAGACTAAAATTTCCGCAGAGGTTAAAAAGTTTTTGACCGGACTGGCCAAAAATCACGAAGTGTACGGCGGTTTCGGCATATCCAGTGCCGCACAGGTCAAAGCTCTGGCGCCGCTGGTGCATGCGGTGGTGGTGGGGTCGTATTTTACGCGGACTATACAGCAGGCCGTGGCCGCCGGACAGCCGGTGGCTTCCGCCGTGCAAGCGGCTATTCAGAAATTGAATTAAAAAAAGTTTGACCTTTCAAATTGGGACAAAATTTTGTTCCTTACGATATTTTGAACACAAGGAACAAGGCGGCAGCTATGCAAACCAAAATGGTAAGTTACTATTCTCCAGCCGAGGAAGCTCTGCTCCGGGAGTCTAAAGTTCCGTATATTCTCCGGCCGGATTTTTGGCAGTCCCGCAATTTTCGGCTGATGCTGGTTTCTTCAGAATATGCTCCTTTGGGCATACGTTCCGGCGGTCTTGCGGATGTGGCCGGCAATCTGGCCGCAGCGCTGGCCGGTTTGGGTGTAGATGTGAATGTGGTAATACCGTATTATCTCCAGGCCAAATCCTGGCTCTTTCACCACAGGGCACGCGAGGTTAATAATTCCGATGATTTGAGCGCTTATTTAGACAGCAATCCTTTTTGGCAGGCTTCCAAATATTATCAGGAAAATCACCGGCCTAGCTTGCTGCATATTGATCTGGATAAAAATTTGACCTGCACGCTGATCTCCACCAGCGATCAAGATTATTTTGGCAAGACCAAACCGCTTTACAACGGAATGAACGCGGAGCATGGCGACAGCGAACGTTTCACGCTTTTTAACTGGCTGGCCGCTGGCTATCTCAATCTGCGGCTGGAACAATACGACAGCCCCGTGCATTTGCTGCATCTCAACGACTGGACTAGCGGATTGATTCCGTTTTTTGAGAAATTGCTCAACGCGCGGGTCAATACTCCGGCGTTGTTTTCCCTGCACAATATTTACAGCGGCGCGCTGGAAATGGATTTTTTTAATCAATTGACTGGCAATGCCGGAGATGCCGGATACGGTTTTGTTTTTGATCCGCTGCACCGCGGCGGTTTTCACATCAACAACCATCTGGATCTTTTAGCGGCCGGCTTGAAATGGTCGGATCAAGTGATGACTGTAAGCCCGCGTTATCACGAGGAGCTGACGCACAATCCGCATTTTTCCGGTCCTTACACAGGGATTATCCGGCAGTTGGAAGAGGAGCAGATTTTTGGCGGCATTACCAACGGTTATAATTCGAGTTTTGAGCTGGAGGCTGTGTTAAAAAATTTTCCCGAAGTGGCCGTTCCGACAATCAGTAATTCTACGGATTTACTGGCAGCCCGCCGGCAGATCAAGCGAATCATGCAGCTGGAATGCGGTTTGCGTCAGGATGAGGACGCGATGCTGATCGGTTATGTCAATCGTTTGGCTGAGCAAAAAAGTTATCAGGAGACTGCGGAAGTTATGCGCCGTCTGCTGTCCTCTCCGCAGGGACAGCGCGCGCAATTCATCGTGGTAACCACCGCGCAGACCGACGAAGAGCTGGCCAAAAAAGAATTTTTCTTGAGTCTGCAGAGAGAATTTCCAGGCCGCGTGGCCGTGCTGCCTTATTCAGATGCTCTGGCGTGCAGAATTAACCCGGCTCTCGATCTGCATTTAATGCCGTCCAAATACGAGCCCTGCGGGATTTCTCAGCTCAATTGTTATGCGGTCGGCACGCCTACGCTGGCTAATAATGTCGGCGGCCTGCATGACACTATTGTAGATGACGGAAATACGGCCAGTCAGACCGGCTATTTGTTTAACGGCTTTGCCGAGGACGGCTCTTTGCAGCCGGAGCGGTTTTTAGCCAAATTTCAAGAAGGGCTGGAACGCGCGGTGGCCGATTATCAAGACCGGAAACGCTGGACTAAATTGGTTGAGAACGCCTACGCTAAGCGGCTGGAATACACCTGGCCGGCCATAGCCGAGAAATATCTGTACTGGTACGGACATATTATTGCCCGCCGAATGCTCAGAGCCTATGCCTGGCAGAATGGCCAGCCGCAAGAATATATTTTCCGGCCTGAATGGTTGATGCCGCCAAGATGATTTAATCGAAAAAGTTTTAAAGTTTCCGCAAAACCGCGCTGACCGCGTCCGCTTTGTTGAGTGTATACAAATGCACGCCGGGCGCGCCGTGTTTTAGCAAGTCCCGTATTTGCGTCGCCGCGTAATCTATGCCTATCTCGCGCACTTCCTGCTTGCCGGCTTTTTCCAATCTGGCCAGCAGTTCCGCCGGTATTTTGGCACAGCTCAATTCCGCCACGCGCTGAATTTGTTTAAGGTTGGTGATAGTCCAAATGCCCGGAATGATCGGCGTATCAATGCCGGCCGTGCGCGCCGATTTTACATAATCATAATAATATTGATTGTCAAAAAATAATTGCGTAAAAACAACTTCCGCTCCGGCCGCGGTTTTTTCTTCTAAATGCTTGAGGCCGGTCTGCAGATTTTCGGCTTCGGGATGTTTTTCCGGAAAACCGGCTGCGGCAACGGACAACGCGGTATTTTTTTTGACAAAACGGATCAAGTCCGCCGCGTGTTTAAATGTGTCGCTTTCCGGCTGATAGCCGGGATTGTCTCTTGGCCAATCGCCGCGCAGAGCCAAAATATTTTCAATGCCCCAGCCGGAGACCTTTTGCAAAAAAGCCAAAATGGATTTTTCACTTGAACCGATGCAGGTCAAATGCGTCATCAATTCGAGATTTAACTCACGGCGGATTTTTTCCAGCAGCAGCAGGCTGCGTCCTTGCGTCGTGCCGCCCGCGCCGTAAGTGAGCGAGATTAGGCTGGGGTTAAGCTGTTTTAATTTTTTTAGCTCAGTCAACAAAGACGCGAGCCCGTCGTCGGTTTTAGGCGGAGAAATCTCCAGAGAAATTATCGGCGGGGGCTGCTGGTAAATTTCAGTTAAACGCATAAAAATCTCCGTGCGGTCATAACACGATGCCCACCGGACAATGATCCGAACCCTGCACCTCGGCCAAAATAAATGCGTTTTTTAATCTGCCGGCGAGTTTGGCCGTGGTGAAAAAATAATCGATTCTCCAGCCGGTGTTCCTTTCGCGCGAATGAGTTTTGTAATCCCACCAGGTGTACAGTTCCGGCTCGGGGCGAAACTGCCGCAGCGTGTCCACAAAGCCGCTGGCCAGCAGCCGGTCAATCCAGGCACGCTCGATCGGCAGAAAACCGGAAGTATTGGAATTTTCTTGAGGGTGTGCCAAATCGATCTCTTGATGCGCGGTGTTTACGTCGCCGCAAATAATTATTTCCTGCCCGGCCTTTTGCAGTTTTTGGCAGTAGGCCAGCGTCGCTGCGTAAAAATCCATTTTGTAATTCAGGCGTTCCTGGTCTTTTTTGCCGTTGGGGAAATAAATATTTAGCAGCGTAAATTCCGGATATTCAGCGATGACCGCGCGGCCTTCGCGGTCAAAACGCGGCAGGTCAAAGCCGTGCCGCACCTGCCGCGGCGGAATTTTAGTGTAAAGCGCCGTGCCGCTGTAGCCCTTTTTTTCAGCAGATGACCAGTAGGCCGTGTAGCCGGGCACTTTTAATAATTCTTCATTCAACTGCTCCGGCTCGGCTTTGGTTTCCTGCAGGCCAAGAATATCCGGCTGTTCTTTTTGCAGCCAGTCTAGAAAACCTTTTTTCTGCGCGGCGCGAATACCATTAACATTCCAGGAGATCAGCCGCATTTATTTGCTCCGCAAAAGAAAATAAATCTGCTCGGCGGTGTTTTCCAGAACAGCGGCGTCCAGATTTTGCGAATTGGCGGTTACGACAGAAATTTTGTGTGGAGAGGTGTATTCGTCGTCGAGGCCATGCAGGACAATATTGTTCGCGCCGCTGTAAACTTCCAGCAGTTCGTCGAGTTCGGGCGCGCCGCCCTGAACCAAAGTCTCGATGAGCAGCACGCCGTTGTACTCCGCGAAATTATACTCCGGCAGATTGTTGAGGTCGTCGATGATCAATGAATAATACGCGCCGGCACGCGCGTGCAGCTGCTGGAGAAAACTGACAGTGTAGGCGGATTTTTTGGTCAGCACCAGTATGCGCCGGCTGGTCAGTTCATTGGTTAGTTTAGTTAACGGCATAGCGCTGTCGCTGTTCAGACAGCCGCCGCAGAGCATTAGCACGGCTAATAAAACCAAAAATAGTTTGCGCATGGGCTAGATTGTACTAAAAATTTCCGTCCTAGCCAATTTTGGCCAGCGCTTCGGCCAGCGTCCGCGGCGCGATAAGTTCTAGAGAATATTTCTTTTGCAGATTTTTGAGATTGCCTTGCGGCATAACCGCCGTGGCAAAGCCGAGTTTCTCCGCTTCATAGAGACGCTTCTCGATATTGCTGACCGAACGCAGCTCGCCGCCGAGACCGATCTCGCCAAAAGCGCAGATTTTCCGGCCAAAAATCATTTCGCGAAAACTCGAAACTACGGCCAGAGCGATAGCCAGGTCAGCGCCGGTGTCATTGACTTTTACGCCGCCGACCACATTCAAGAAAATATCCTGCGCGCTCAATTCCAAACCGCATTTTTTTTCCAGCACGGCCAAAATAATCGCGGCGCGGTTGTAATCCAGTCCGGTGATTGTGCGGCGCGGCATAGACAGAGCCGATCGCGCGGCCAGCGCCTGTATCTCCACCAAAAAAGACCGGCTGCCTTCCAGACAGGCTGTGACCATAGTGCCCGGTATGTCCAGATTGCTTTGAATAAAAAGTTCCGAGGCGTTGGGTACTTCGACGAGACCTTCGGCGCGCATGTCAAAAATGCCGATCTCATTGGTCGAGCCAAAACGATTTTTGATACCGCGCACGAGGCGGAAATTTTGCGAGCGCTCACCCTCGAAATAAAGCACAGTGTCGACCATGTGTTCCAGCACTTTGGGGCCGGCCAGCGCGCCTTCTTTGGTCACATGCCCGATGAAAATCGCCGCAAAATTATTGTCTTTCAGAAAACGGATCAGCCAGGCCGCGGATTCGCGTACCTGTCCCACCGAGCCGGGCGCGGCAGGAATGTCGGGGTGATAAATTGTCTGAATTGAATCAATAATCGTCAACGCTGGATTGTATTCCTGGATCGCTTTTTCGATTTCCAGAATATTGGTCGCGCACAATAACGCGATATTTTGAGCGGCGGTGTGCAGTCTCTCCGCGCGCAGCTTGATTTGCTGCGGAGATTCTTCGCCGGAAATATAGAGAGTTTTCAAACCTTTGGCGGCCAGCGCGCCAGCGATTTGCAGACTGATTGTTGATTTGCCGATGCCGGGTTCGCCGCCGAGCAGGGTAATCGATCCGCCGCAAAATCCGCCGCCCAGCGTGCGGTCAAATTCCGCGATGCCGGTTGCCAGACGTGTTTCGCGGCCGGCGCTCACGGCGTCGAGCGCGATTATTTTACCGGACTTGGTTTCTTTGACAAAAGTTTTGGTGACGGATGCGGTCTCTTCCGCAAAAGTATTAAAGCCGCCGCAGTTGGTACATTTGCCGAGCCAGCCCAGCGACTCGTAGCCGCAGGCCTGACAGACATATTTGACTTTGGTTTTGGCCATGCGTTGTAATATAGCATATTATTAAATCAATTTTTTAGTTTACTTTCATCACATAGATGACCGCAAAATATTTTGGCACAATACTGAACGCCTTAGCGTATTCGGTCTGGCCGCTGGAGAAAGTGTCATTTACAGAAATGTCTGTGGTAGCAGAATTAGTTATCGCATATTCAACACCATTGCTTGTACTATTGCCGCTCTCATAAAGATACCTCTGATTCTCATGTGAACCACTGCCTTCTATCCTATGCGTATGCCCTGGATCAGTAATTGTATGCGCGTGCTTCGGCAGATTTTCTTTAGTCAGCTCAACAGTATCACTGCCCTCTGCTAATGTTCCGCCTTCCTCCATGCCGCGCAGAAATAAGTTGCGCAGATTCGGTGTGCCGTTGTTGCCGTCGCAGATTTTCCATTTGGCCTTGAACTCGGCGCTGGCGCTATTGTAATAAGTCGTGTTACGCATAGCGATTATTGTTCCTGTCGGCAAAAGAATGTCCATTAACGAAGCGGTCGCCCAGGCTGTTACCGCTCCGACTGTCGGGTATTTGGCTGTGTCCTCAATGCTGGTAACAGTAATTGCCGTAACTTTATTGCTCGTGTTTTCTTTGTTGTTCAGGGCGGTGGCCACGGCCTTTTCTGTGGGTATACAGGTATCCTCGGCATCGGCCTCAGCGCGTATAGAAGTTTTTTTGGTCAGCGTGCTGAGAGTTCCGGCTGCTGCTGTCTTGGTTAAAATATCATTGGCTGTGCCCGCCTCGATTTTGTCCTGCTTGGCGGCTAAGTCGCTGCTGCTGGCTTTGCCGCTCAGAGCGTCCGCCACGGCTTTTTCCGTGGGTATCTTCTCATCGCTGGCGCTGGTTGTGTTAGTCTCCAGGGTTGTGGTTCTGGTCAACGTGTTAAATGTTCCCTCCGTGCCGGAATAAGCCGCGATGTCATTAGCTGTGCCCGCGGCTATCTTGTCCTGTTTGCCGCTCCTCAACGCGGCGAAATTTTTCCCGGCCAGTTTTGAGGACGGATAATAATCGTCGCTGGAACTGGCGTCCAAAACATCTGCCATGTCATTAGTTGAAGAAACTTGCTTGTTGGCTACATTTTCCTTGGTATGTAGCGCGTTTCTCATGCCCGCGGCCGAAAGGTTTTTACCGGTGTCGATATTATAATCCCCCGTTGTAAAATCCGCGTCTGTTGTGTCTGTGTAGTTGCTGGCCATAAAAACACCTCTTTATTATAACTATTAGTTATATTACTTAATAATTATACTAACCTTTAGTATATTGTCAAGCCTTTTCTATTAAAATATAAGCTAATAATGGATTTGCGAAAAACCTTTATCCGCAATCTGAAAAAGCTCCGCGCCAGTGCCGGACTTTCTCAGTTAAAACTGGCCGAGCGTTGCGATGTTTCCGGAAACTATATCGGCATAATCGAAAGCGGCAAAAGATTTCCTTCCGTGGAGATGCTCGAAAAACTGGCGCAAGCTTTGAAAGTACATCCTTATTTATTCTTTTTTGACGGAAAGACAGAAAAATCCGCGCCGGTCATTCCGGAAAAAATCAAACTGGAAATTATCGCCAAATTGAGCGGTGTTATTCGCAAATATTGAGAAGCGGTTAAATTCTTGATTAGTTTTCAAATATCGGCCTGTGTTATAATCAAAAAATGCAGCCTGTGTTTTTAGACCTCGGTTTTCTGCAAATTCGCTATTATGGTTTGATGTACGCGGTCGCTTTGCTGGCCGGCATTAAATTGATCTTGATGGAAATCAAACGCCGCAAACTCGGCGGCAATGAAGACCAAATCTTAAATATTATTCTCGGCGCTTTTGTCGGCGCGATATTTGGCGCGCGGCTTTATTATGTGCTTTTCAATCTGCCGCTTTACCGCGGCGAGCTCTGGGAAATTTTGGCTGTGTGGCACGGCGGCCTGGCGATTCACGGCGGCATTTTTGGCGGAGTTTTGACAGGTTATCTTCTCTGCCGGTTTTATAAAATCGTGCCGTGGCGTTTTGCCGATTGCGCGTCGCCGGCCGTTTTACTGGGTCAGGCGATCGGCCGTTTCGGTAATCTAATGAACGGCGACGCGCACGGCCTGCCGACCAAGCTACCCTGGGGTTTGATTTTTCCGGCGGGCACTCCGGCCGGCGACGAGTTTCCCGGTCTGCCTTTGCACCCGACAATGCTTTACGAGATGATCTTAAATTTTTTGTTTTTCCTGATTTTGTACCGCCTGCAGAAAAAAAATTATAAAGACGGCTATATTTTCTGCCTGTACCTGATTTTTTATTCCGCCGCGCGTTTCCTTGTATCGTTTTTCCGCGCGGACGATCTCTATTTCTTGGGCTTCAATTTGCCGCATCTGGTCAGTCTTGTTTTAATCGCCGTTTGTGGTTATATTATTTGGCGGCACAAACTCTACAGGGCAGAAGAAGGCGCGCAATGACCATCACAAAGCTGCAAATTTCCGTCCGCGAACTGGACAAAGCTAAATTAAAACAACCGCCGGCCGCCGGACAAAAATTACTTTTCGGCAAAGAGTTTTCCGACCGCATGTTTATCCTGAAATACACGCCGGACAAAGGCTGGCATGACGCGGAGATCCGCCAGTATGAAAATCTTTCCCTGTCGCCGGCGGCTTTGGTTTTGCATTACGCGCCGGAAGTTTTCGAGGGACTAAAAGCTTACCGCCAGCCGGACGGCGGCGTGGCGATGTTCCGTCCGCTGGATAATTTTCGGCGCATGAATGTTTCGGCGGAACGCGTCTGTCTGCCAGCGCTGGACATTGATTTTGCGCTGTCCGCTTTGACCGAACTGGTGCGGCTGGAGCAAAATTGGGTGTCCTCGGACGCTGGCGCTTCTTTATATATACGCCCGACGCTGATCGGCATTGACCCTTATGTCGGCTTGAAAGCGCCGGAGGAAGCGCTTTTCTATATTATTCTTTCGCCGGTGGGCGCTTATTACGCGCAGGGTTTTGAGCCGGTGTCTATCATGGTCGAGGACAAATACGTGCGCGCGGTGCGCGGCGGCCTGGGCGCGGCCAAGACCGGCGCGAATTATGCCGCGTCAATACTGGCCGGACAGTTGGCCAAGAAAAAAGGTTTTGATCAAGTGCTCTGGCTGGACGGCATCGAACAGCGTTATGTCGAGGAAGTCGGCTCGATGAATATCTTTTTTGTTTATGGTGAAAAGATCGTCACTTCCGCGCTCAATGGCTCGATCCTGCCGGGCATCACGCGGGATTCGGTCTTAAAATTGAGCAAACACTGGGGACTGGAAGTCGCGGAGGACAAGTTAGATATTGATCAGGTCATCGCGGATATTGCGTCAGGTAAGATTACGGAAATTTTCGGTTCAGGCACGGCGGCGGTCGTCTCGCCGGTGGGCGCGCTTTATCACGAAGGCCGGGAATACGCGGTGGGCGGCGCTAAAACCAAAGTCGGCGCGTTGACGCAAAAGCTTTACGACAATCTGACCGGCATTCAATACGGCAAAATTCCCGACCCGTTTGGCTGGCTGGTCAGAGTTTTATAACAAATTATTTCTTGGACTTTTTCAGCCTTTTGTGAAACAAACGATTGACGCCGAAAGCGACAATCAGCTTTTCGGTTTCCTTCTTGGTTGTGTAAATATTTTTCAATAAACTAGCAGACATCATACCCCTCCATTTGCCATGGTTACCGAACGTATACCCATTTTTTGCCAATATATACGCGCGTATGCAGCGAAAAAAATTGTTACATTTATGTTGGGTAAGAGTTAAAAAATGGCTTGCTTTTTGCAATGGCCAAATGTTAGAGTACCGCATCATTTTTTGGGTGGTGTACTATTATGACTAATTACGGTTATTTTGACGATAAAAATAAAGAATACGTGATTACCGATCCCAAAACTCCGCTCAAGTGGATTAATTATATCGGCACGCTGCAATTTGGCGGTTTTGTCGACCATACCGGCGGCGCGCTGCTTTGCAAAGGCGATCCAGCGCTCAATCGCATTACCAAATATATTCCGCAAATGCCGGCCGCGGAATTTAAAGGCTCTACATTATATTTGCGGTTTAAAACCAAGGACGGGTATAAGGTTTTTTCGCCGTTTTTTGTGCCGACGCTGGATAAATATGATTTGTTCGAATCGCATGTCGGTTTGAGTTATCAGAAAATCGTTTCGGAATTTTACGGCATTCGCACCGAAGTTACGATTTTCGTGCCCAATGGCGAGCCGGTAGAGATCCGCGATATCACGATCACCAATAAATCCGGACAGCCGCTGGAGATCGATGCGGTGTCTGTCGTGGAGTACACGCATTTTGATGCGCTGAAACAATTAACCAATGCGGACTGGGTGCCGCAGACTATGACCGCCCGCCTCAATGACCGGCACGGCTTCAAGATCGTAACGCAATATGCGTTTATGAAAAAAGACACGGCGGTTAATTATCTGACTTCCAATTATCCGATCTCTTCTTTTGAGACCGACCGCAAGAAATTTTTGGGCGACAATGAATACGGCACTTGGACTAATCCGCTCGCTCTGCAGAACGCCGAGCTGTCCAATTACGAAGCCAATCGCGGCAACAATATCGGCGCGCTGCTCCAGCGTCTCGGGGTCTTGAAAAACGGCGAGAGCAAACGGCTGGTTGTTCTGCTCGGCCAAGATGAGTCTGTCGAAAAAGCCCTGCCGCTGATCCAAAAATATCAAGATGTCCGAAATGTCGACGCGGCTTTTCAGGCGCTGGCGGATTTTTGGGACAAATATTTGGCGATCCTGCAAATCGAGACTCCCGACGCCGGATTTAATTCTATGGTCAATGTGCATAATCCGCGGCAATGCCATGTAACTAAAAATTGGTCGCGCGATCTGTCCTACAATCAACTGGGTTTTGGCGGCCGCGGCATCGGTTACCGCGATTCGTCGCAGGACATTATCGGCGTCATGGCGCATATGCCAGAGGAGGGCATGACGCTGCTGCGCCAGATTTTGAGCGTGCAAAAACCTGACGGCTCGGCCATGCATCAGTTTTACGCTTCCACTATGGAGGCCAACGCCGGCGACAGCCGCGAGGAAAAAGGCCACGACTGGTATTCGGACGATCATCTCTGGCCGATTTATCCGGTAACCGCGTATATCAAAGAAACCGGCAATACCAAAATTCTTGACGAGGAAATTACTTTTTACGATAAAACCAAGCCGCTCGAGCAGCGTGAAAAAGCCACGGTTTTTGAGCATCTGGACCGTGCGCTGGAGTTTACGCGCACCCATGTCGGACAGCACGGCCTGCCTTTGCTGGGTTTTGCCGACTGGAATGACACAGTCAATCTAAAAGGCGACGCGGAATCCGTGTTTACCTGCTGTCTGTACGGCCGCGCTCTGCTCAAAATGATCGAGCTGTGCGAATTTTTGCAGAAAAAAGATTACGTTGCCAAATACAAAAAATATTACGCGGAAATGAAACAGGCTTTTCAAAAATCAGCCTGGGACGGCGAATGGTTTGTGCGCTGGTTTGAGGCGGACGGCACGCCGCTCGGCTCGCACAAAAATGACGGCAGCAAACTTTTTGTCAACGCGCAGTCCTGGCCGCTGCTGGCCGGTTTTGCCGAGCCGGAAAAAGCTAAAATTGCTCTGGAGAGTCTGCGCCAGAAACTCAACACCAAATACGGCGTGAAAATCAGTTGGCCGTCTTACAACGGTTTTGACTGGCGCAAGGGCGGCGTAACCACTTATCCGCCGGGCGCCAAAGAAAACGGCGGCATTTTCCTGCACACCAATCCATGGGTCATGTTTGCCGAGACGCTGATGGGACGCGGCGACCGGGCGTTTGAATACTACAATCAAGTCAACCCGGCCGCCAAAAATGAGATTATCGATATTTTTGAAGCCGCGCCGTACAACTATCCGCAGAATATTTTAGGCGACGATCATCCGCAGTTTGGCCTCGGCCGCAATAGCTGGCTGTCCGGCACGGCGTCGTGGATGTACACAGTCAGCACGAAATATATTTTGGGCGTGATACCGACTTACGCTGGTTTGCAAATCAACCCTTGCATACCGCAGTCCTGGCCGGAATTTAAGATGACCAGGGTTTACCGCGGCATTGCTTACCAAATCACAGTTAAGAATCCGGAAAAAGTCAGCAAAGGCGTGAAAAAGATTTTGGTCAACGGCCAGGAAATTAAAGGCATCGTAGTGCCAGTCCAGTCTCGCGATGCGGCGGTCGAGGTCATTATGGGCCAAGGCGGAGAGACTGACGAACTGTCTAAGATTTACTGGCCGGGCTGATTTTTTTAGCTAAGTCTGGGCAGGTTTAATTCATAGCGCACGCTGCGTCCCTGGCCGAATTGTTTTAATATTTTCTGGCGGTAGAGATAAGCGATCTCGCGGGCGGAGGTGGCCGGGCTGGTTTTGGTCATGGCCGTGTATTTGCGCGTGGTCAGGCCGCCTTCAAATTTTCCCAAGTCCAGCATTTTTTGAATAACTTTTCGCTGCCGGCTGTTGAGCACGGTATCTTGGATTGTATTCCAAAAAGCGGCCTTGCGGAAAGCGGCGGAAATTATTTCCTGCGAATTTTGCAAAGCGTTGTAGAACATTTTTAAGAACCATTCACGCCAGTCGTCCAGCCGCTGCGTGCCGCGCTGCGTGTTTTCCAGTATTTGATAATAAGCCTGGCGCTCACGCATGATCTGTGCGGACAGGCTGTAGGCGCGAAAGGTAGCGTTTTCGTCCTGCGCCATGGCCAGGTCCGTGATTACGCGCGCCAGACGGCCGTTACCATCGTCATAAGGATGAATAGTTATAAATTTGAAATGCGCGTCGGCTGCGCGCAAAAGCCCGTTGCTTTGTCCAGCGCTTTGTTTAAACCATTTAAAAAAAACGGCCAACTCTTTTTTAACTTGTTTGGCCGGCGGCGCTTCGTAATGGATTTTTTCATGCCCCAGATAGCCGGACACGACTTGCATACCGACCTGACGCGGCGCGCCGGCGGAGATCCGGCGCAAACCGGAAAACCCCGTTGGAAAAAGCGCCGCATGCCAGCCATTCAGTCTGGCCAAAGTCAGCGGCTGCGCGTGCTGCCGCACGGCGTCCAACAGGACTTCCACTAAGCCGTCAACACTGCGGTCTATAGGCCGGCCAAATCCCTGCGGCAGACCGAGCCGGGCTGCCACGGATGAACGCACGGATTCAATGTTTAATTCCAGACTTTCGATTTTAGCAGTTTGTAAAGTTTCGGCCAGCAGCAGTTCGCCCTGCGCTTCGGTCTGCAAGCGTAGATTTAGAGCGGATATTTTGCCCAGCAGTTGTCCCTGCAAAAACCGCGCTTGCGCCACTAGCTCAGCTAATTCCTGGCCGGCCGGCCTAAAATTTTGCCAATTTTTGTTTTGCCAGATATACCGACGCATGTATTCTCCTTGATATGATTAGCGGCATAATCATATCAAAATATGATGTGATTAGCAAGTATAATAGTATCAATTTTTGAGGTGATTATGCCTTTAGCTTTGGCGCGGGTTAGCCGGCGCGCAGCGCGCGCAAAAGCCGGAGCGAAATATTCCTTTTCTCAGGGTTGAGTTTGCGAAACTCAGTCAGGAGTTTTAACTCAGTCAAATTCTTTTTATGAGGTTTGTCAAAATCCTTGAAAAAATAGTCCAGCGGAACGCCGTAAAATTCTGCCAGCTTAAACAGAGTTTCTAGTTTGGGCGCACCTTTTTGGCCTTTTTCTAAATATAAATAATTGGGAAAAGCCATGTCCAGCCCCAAAGCAGCGTCCTGTATAGTCAGCTTTTGGCTGACCCGCAATTCCTTTAAAAGCTGGCCGATATGTGTTTTCAGTTGGCTTAGGTCTCCCATAAAATTTTCCGTTTCTTTTCAAAGTTTTATTCTGTGTAGTTTATGATTATGTTGTCCAAAAATATATTTCTTATAATTAATAATACTATTGCTTATAGTTAATAATAGTGGTATAATAGGTATATCAAACACAGGGGGTATGTATATGGCAAACGCAACAGGCAGTTACTCGGACAATTTTGAAGAGACGCCGTACTATATTAAAAGAGGCGAGCCGCTTTCGGCGGAGGGCATGAACGCCGCGCTGAATACCAGAGAAAAGATCACCCACAAAGAGGTATACAATACAGAGGCTGATGTTTTGAGCGCCAGCAATGATTATTATCCGTCATCTAAATTGGTTAAAGAAAGTCTGAGCGCTGCAAAAATGGCTTTGGAGGAGAGTATTGACGCATTGAGTGCTACTGTCAGTTCCAAAGAAGACGCCAGTAATAAGACAGGTGATCTTGATTCAGGCGGAAGTAATGCCGCTTTGTATCCCACAGCCCAGGCGGTGAAAACCGCGCTCGACGGAAAAGAGAACGCGAGCAATAAAGCCGCGATAATTACCGACGTCAATAAAGATGATGCGGTCAAATATCCAACGACTGGAGCGGTAACGGCCTGGGCAGAAAACAGCAACAATAAAGCCACATCGATTACTACTGCCAATAAAGATGATGCGGTCAAATATCCAACGACTGGAGCGGTAACGGCTTGGGCGGCTACTGCGTTAATGGACATTCTTTTGCCAAAAGGAATGATAATCGCTATGGAAAATGCGACTTATTACAACAACGCCAGCGCCGAGTTCAAGGCCAAATGGAAAATCTGCGACGGCGGCAACGGCACGCCGGATCTGCGGCATAAATTCCTACGCGGCTACCAATCCGGCGATGTTGCTGCCGGCGGCGCAGATAGCCGAAGTTTTGGAATAGGCACAAACAATCTGCCCAATCATAATCATACATTTAGCGGTACTACAGCGACTGGCCGCCTCCCTTGTTTGGGCAGTATGCATTATCGAGATGTGGGCGCTAATGGGCGGCCGCCTTCGGGTGTTTTTAGCGAAGGCAGTCGTGATGGTTATGTTGTTGGTTTTGAAAAATGGTTTCCAAATGAGCCAGGTCTCAGTTTTTCCATGACGCCTCAAGGCAGCGTTACAGGCGGCGGTAGCACGACGCCGGATAGGATTACGGTAGAAACAGTGCCAAGTTATTATACAGTGATCTACGTAATGAAAGTGGCTTGATAAAAACACCCGCTGAAGATATTGCCTGCGGAGGCCTTTACTAAGTGGAAGGTTCTCGTTTAGTATCGTGTTTCTCGACGAATTGCTTAATTTCTTCAATTGCCCCGAGCACTTTTTTGGCTTTGGCGAGGCCGAAAGAAAAAGGAAAACGGTCGTTTTCGTCGTTTTTGAGGCTAAGCATTGGTTTGCCCATGTATTCAGTTTCTTCGATCAGCATGGCGCTCCTTACGGGTTTGATTATACCATGCCGGTTGCGCGTTTTGCCAGCCCGTGTTATACTACACTCATATTTCAGCTAATTTTAGTCTTTTTAGAAAATTTCACTTGAAGGAGAAATTATGGCAGGCAGACCACCCAAAGAACAGGATAGTCCTGTGCCGGAAAAGAAAGAAATAAAAGAAGAATTCCCCAAAACCGAAAGAAATAATGAAAGACCTGCCGAAAAGAATGGCGATAAAAGCAACGAAAAACTGATTGCCTCGCTGGATATTCCGGCGCTGCAGCGCATGAAAATTTCTGAATTGTACGCAATTGCCAAAGAATTGAAAATCGAAGAAATGACCACGCTGGAAAAAAGCGACTTGATTTATAAAATCATGCAGCTCAAAACCGGCGACGAGGGCGCGGTGGCCTGCGAAGGCGTACTGGAGCGTTTGCCGGACGGCTATGGTTTTCTGCGCGTCAACAATTATCTGCCGTCCAGCGAGGATATTTATGTGTCCTCGGCGCAGATTCGCCGTTTTTCGCTGCTGACCGGCGACCGCGTGAGAGGCCTGGGACGCAAGCCCAAAGAAGGCGAAAAATATTTTTCACTGGCGCGTGTGGACGAAATCAACGGCTTGACGCCGGAGGGCGCGCGCAAACGCACTTTTTTCAGCAATCTTGTGCCGATTTTCCCCGACAAAAAAATGAGCCTGGAGTCCAGCCAGCACAATATCACGACGCGTTTGATCGACATGGTCGCGCCGATCGGTTTTGGCCAGCGCGCGATGATCGTGTCTCCTCCCAAGGCCGGCAAAACGACGATACTGAAAGACATCGCCAAAAGCATCGAGCTCAATCACCCGGAAGTGGTAATCAAAGTGCTGCTGGTCGATGAACGTCCCGAGGAGGTTACCGACATGCGCCGTTTTGTCAAAGGCGAGGTGGTGGCTTCGACTTTTGACGAGCCGCCGGAACAGCATGTCAAAGTTTCGGAACTGCTGCTGGAGTCCGCCAAGCGTTTGGTCGAGCATGGCCGCGATGTGGTGATCCTGCTGGACAGCATTACCCGTCTGGCGCGCGCGCACAATATCGTGGTAGCGCCGTCCGGCCGCACTTTGTCCGGCGGTCTGGACCCGGCCTCGCTGCACAAACCCAAAAGATTTTTTGGCGCGGCGCGCAATATCGAGGGCGGCGGTTCGCTGACGATTATCGCCACGGCTCTGGTCGACACGGGCAGCCGCATGGACGATGTGATTTACGAGGAATTCAAAGGCACGGGCAACATGGAACTGCATCTTGACCGCAAGCTGGCCAACCGCCGCGTTTATCCGGCTATCGATGTGGTCAGTTCCGGCACGCGCAAGGAAGAACTGCTGCTGGCCGAAGATGTTTTGAAGAAAACAATTATGCTGCGCAAGAGCATTGATTCCGAGAACGCCACCGAGGAGTTGGTCAATCTGCTCAAGAAAACTAAAAATAATCATGAGTTCCTCAATTCGGGTATTTTCGGCTAGGCCATGAATGTCCTGATCGTCGGCTGCGGCAGGGTAGGCGCGGAGTCGGCGCAGATTTTGAGCGCGGCTGGCTGTAATGTCATAGTGCTGGACAAAAACGAAAGTTCTTTGCAAAGGCTGGGCGCGGATTTCAACGGCTTGACGCTGGTCGGCAACGGCATTGATATGGAGACGCTTCGGAAGGCCGGCGTGGAAAAATCTGACGCCGCAGTCGTGGTAACCAATGGCGACAACACCAATGTGGTAGCCGCGCAAGTTATCAAAAAAATATTTAAAGTGCCAAAAGTAATGACGCGGGTGTACGATCCGCGCCGCGCTTATATTTACAAACAAATGGGACTGGACGTAGTCAGCGGCACGACTTTGTTTGCGGCGCTGATTCGCGACCGGATTTTAGAGGAGCGGAAATAATGTTTATCGTGATCGCCGGCGCGGGCAATGTCGGCCGGCAGTTGGCCGCCAATCTGCTCAAAGAAAAACATTCACTGGTGTTGCTTGACCGCCGGCCGGAAGTCTGCGCGCAAATGGCCGAAATTTTTCCGGATGCGCTGGTCGTTTGCGGCGATTGCTGTGACCCGAGCATTTTAGAACAGGCCTGTCTGGACCGCGCCGAAGTGGTGGCCGCACTGACCGGCGACGATGAGGACAATATTGTGATCTGCCAGTTGGCCAAAGAGCGTTTCAATGTGAAACGCACAGTCGCGCGGGTCAACGATTCGCGCAATGCCAAAACTTTTGCCGCGCTGGGTGTCGATGTGCCGGTGGACAGCGGCGCGATTATCACCAGTTTGATTACGCAGGAAGTTTCTTCGGTGGAGATGTCCACTTTGTTCACGCTGAAACGCGGCAAGATGGCAATCGTGCAGGTTACGGTTTCGCCGTATTCGCCCGTCATTGCCAAAAAAATCATGGAGTTAACTTTGCCTAAAGACACAGTTTTAATTTCTATTTTGCGCGGCGAAGAGGTGATCGTGCCGCGCGGCGGCACTGTTTTGCAGCGCGGAGACGATGTGATCGCGCTGACTTCGGACAGCAGCCGGCAGGCTATGCTCGATCTGCTGGGGACTGAAAAATAATCATGCTGATCAAGCCCCGTCTGGCCGATCACAAAGTCGTGGGTTTTTATATCGGCTCTATCTTGACCGGTCTCGGCGGCGCTATGATTTTGCCGCTGCTGACCGCGCTGATTTTTCGGGAATGGTCTGCGCTGCTCGATTATCTTTTGAGCGGTTTGTTGACGAGCGGCTTGGGTCTGGCGCTGCGCCTGCTTTGTTTTACCAAAAAAGAAATTGACTGGCTGCACGGCTTGACTATCGCCGCGCTGTTTTGGCTGGCCGCGGCCGCGGCTGCCGCGCTGCCGTTTTTTCTCGGCGGCAATTACGCCTCGTATCTAGATGCTTTTTTTGAAGCGATGAACGCGCTGGCCACGGCTGGTTTTAGTTTGGCGCGTGATCTAGACCATATCTCCGCGGCGGACAATATGTGGCGGCATTTGCTGATGTTTTTCGGCGGACAGGGCATCGTGGTGATGGCTTTGAGTTTTCTGACGCTGCGCGGCGCCGCCGGTTTTAAACTTTACGCCGGAGAAGCGCGCGAGGAACGCATCGTGCCAAATATCATCAGCACCGCGCGCCTGATCCTGCAAATCAGTTTGGTTTTTCTCGTGGCAGGCACAGCCGCGCTGACTTTGATTTTGCGCTGGGACGGCCTGTCCTGGACGCAGTCTTTTTGGCACGGGCTTTGGCTGTTTATGTCCGGCTTTAGCACCGGCGGTTTCGCGCCGCACTCGCAAAATATTTTGTATTATCACAGTTGGCGGCTGGAAATAGCCTTGCTTTTCTTAATGTTTTTAGGTGTTTTGAATTTTCGTCTGCACTATGCTGTCTACACCGGCGACCGCCGTGAGCTGTACCGCAATATCGAGACTGTGGTTTTGTTTTGTTCGTTTTTGCTGGCATTTTTTTTGGTCTGCGCCGGGTTGCTTTATTTCCGTGTTTACCCCGGTCTCGGAGCGGCGTTGCGCCAGGGAGTTTTTTTGCTGGGCTCTAGCCATTCGACCGCAGGTTTTATGACGGTCTATGCCGGGCAGTTTTTCCGTGAATGGCCGCAGCTTTCTCTACTGGCTTTGCTGGCGGCGATGGCGGTCGGCGGCAGCGCTTGCTCGACAGCCGGCGGTATCAAGGCCTTGCGCATCGGCATTCTTTTTAAAGCTCTGCGGCAGGATATCAAGCGTCTGCTGCTGCCGCCCGGCGCCGTGTCTGCCGAGCGCTACCATCATGTCAAAGATTATTTTCTCGATGACAAAGTGGTACGCGGCGCGGCGATTGTAACTTTGCTGTATCTGACGGTTTTTGGCCTCGGCGCGCTGGCCGGAGTTTGTTACGGCTATCCGTTTTTGCCGGCTTTGTTTGAGTCTATTTCGGCCGCGACGAATGCCGGCCTGTCCTGCGGTATTATCACGCCCGGTCTGCCTGTCGGCCTGAAATTGATTTACCTGCTGGAAATTTGGGGCGGCCGTTTGGAGTTTACCGCCGTGCTGGGTTTGCTGGCCTACGGCTGGGCTTGCCTGAAAGGAAAATAATTTGTGAGAAAGATTATATTTATTTTGCTGCTGACCGTTTTGTCCCTGGCCGCACAGGAGCGTTCGTCCGGTGAACTGCTCGCTTTGCCGCGCGAGTATGACAATATTCCTACACTTTACCGCGGCGAAGTAATCGGCGATATTCTGGCGCGCGGTGAAAACGTCTGGTTCAATGTCAGCGACGGCGAAAACGCAATCGGTATTTTTGCGCCGCGGAGATTAGCCGCGGAAATTCAAACTACCGGAAAATATTTACAGCGCGGCGACACTGTGGAAATTTTAGGCAAATTTAGCCGCGCCTGCGCTGAGCACGGCGGCGAGCTGGATATTCACGCCGCGCAGATCAAAGTGCTGGCTAGAGGATACGCGCTGGCGCGGCCGGTCAGCAAATTTAAAATTATTTTATCCGTACTCCTGGCCGGCGTTGTTTTATTCTTGGGCAGACTGGATTGGCAAAGACAGGGCAGGTTTATGAAATAATTCCGGCGTAAATTTAATTGTTTCATAATTTTGTTATAATTGTATCATTATGAAACAATTTATGACAAGCCTTTTTAGCCTTTTGCCGTCCGGGTTATGGCTATTTATATACCCCCAAAACATGTTATAATTACACCTATGGTGGATAAAGACAAAATTGTAACTATTACCCCCCCCCCAGTTTTTGGCGTACCTGCGCTAAAAATCCAGCATTTTCTGTATTTAAACATCTAACAAATTTCTCCTGCGTAACGTAATTTTTGCGATGTCTCGTCGGTCTCGACGGTTCGACAGGCTCACCGTCCGAGGCTCGGTCAATACAAAACACACAAAGGAGAAAAGATATGAAAAAAATAATTTTAGCGATTTTCACAGTAATGCTGGCGCTGTCCATATTCGGCTGCGGCAAAACGCAGCAGGCGAGCGGTGGCGGTTCATCGAGCGGAGGAGGAGGTGGCGGTGGAAACACACCGCAGACTTTTTCGATCAGCGGTGAATCAGATTTGTTAAATGGATATGTTTCTGGATTTTCTGTTATGGCCGCTGATGATTTTTCGGTAACGCTCCATGACCTCTTGACCGGCGCGACGGTGAATGCCAACGTGAAAATAGAGGATGGCAAATATTCTGTTACCGGTCTGGATGCCGCTAAAGTTTACGAGGTGCGCCTAAGAAAAAATAGCGACGTGCAGAGTAATGTGGCCGCCAAGCCGCGCTTTTCCGATACGGCGACAGTTAATGTTAGTGAAAATACTACAACTTTTGCGAATAAGATTATAGAAAAGAAAGATGAGATAAAAGACGCGCTGACTGGCGCTAACGCGGCGGCGGGTAAGGTAAACGAATTGTTCGCTCTGGCCAAAGATAATGAAAGCAAACTCGTTGAATACGCAAGGCAGATAAAAAATTCTAAACAAGACAAGCTCACCGTGCTGGCCTGGGACACTAAAAACATTGACGGCAGCACAAGCGATTGGAACAAGAATTATACTGTCTTGTTTGACGCTGACCATCCCCTGTCTGACACCGACAACCGTCTCACATGGAGAGGTATAGGCAAGGCATATAAAGATTGTTTGGTAGTAAAGAACGTCAAAGTGGCTAGGGACAATGACAATCTTTATTTCTTGTGGGAGCAACAAGGAAATGGATTTTATACTGACGAGGAAAAAAAGGATAATAACAATATTTGGGATAATCGTGGAAAAAATACAGTAGAGTACATGATGGGAATTTACATTGCCGGCACGGGTTGGGATGCTGAGGACGAGACGCGTCCGCCATCGTATATGGAAACTCCTGTGCTCGCGGAAATGGGGATGAGTAATACAAAAATACAAGACGAAGTCCGGTTTAGCGCTCAGATCTGGAGGAAAGAAGATCCGCACCACAACATCGTGATAAACGATAAAATGCAAGGCAAATTGAGCGGCGATAAGAAATTTCTGGAAATAGCCGTGTCAATAAATGAAATCCAGGAACATTTGAGAGGCTATTTACTATCAGACTATGATGATGCTTATGTTATTGGCATCAAGGTTAAAGGTAATTATGAATGGGTTCCGGGGCCCAACGACGGCGAAGGTAGTATGATCGGGGGTAATTATAATTTTATAACCAATATGTTGTTAGTAAAGTTTTGACGACAAAAGGGACAGGCACGCATCAGGATTAAGCAGGTTGATTGAAAACAATCTGGTCGGTACTAATGAACTGATCTTGACCGAATTATTGCCGGCTGTTTGGCATCAGAAAGAGCACAAATTGGCGGAATTGCTGAACGCTTTGCCAAAGTACCCTCTGCGCATTGATTGGGACGAGCTACGCTCCTGGCAAGCCCTCAATCTCAAAAAGGGTTTTAACAACATTGGCATTCCAGATTTATTGATCGCTCAAAATTGCTTGCAAAACCATTTGCAGATTTTCAGCCGCGACAAACATTTTCGCTGGCTGGCCAAACATTTGCCGTTGGAGTTATACGCCGGTTGAGGTTGTTCGCTCCCTTCGCCAGCGTATCCGCAGGATACAGGCTCAGGGAGCGCAGAGAGCAATGGGGAGCGGAGAGCGTGGCAGGGCTGAATAATTTTTCAACGCCACATTTAAAAACAAACCCTCTAAATAAATTTGCGCCTGCGAGATAAGCGTGCCGCTGGGTTTGTGGCGCAACTGCAGTCCGTTTTCCGGTGTCCGCTCCAGCACAAAGCCGCGGCTGCCGCCGTGAAAAATATTGTGTTGATTTTTCTCAAAAAAGAGCGTTTGTCCCAGCAGTCCCCAATGAAAATTAACTTTGTAAATATTACTCATGGTCAGAGGGTCGCGCTCCGCCGGACTAAAAACATGTGGCGGTAATTCCAGGTCGCGCGGCCGTTGCAGCCTGCCGTCCAGTTTGGTTGGAAAAGTTTCTATTACTTTGTACCGGACATTGGGGTCGATTTTTTGCGCCAGACGCAGCAGGCCAAAATTGGCGGTGTATTCTATGATTATCCCGTCCGCCGTACCCAGCAAATAGCGCAGTATAGCCTGCCCGAAACCGCGCCGCAGATATTTGTCCTCCAGCCGCCAGAGCGGAATAATGAGCAGGTGATTATCGCTTTTGCGCAGGAAGATTTCTCCGGCTTTGCCGCCCTGGTAAATTATCCGGTATTCATTGCCGTTGAGATAAGCGCTGTATTTTTGAAATTCCAGCCGCAGGTCGGCGTTAATAACAACGCGGCCGGCGGGCTGGCGTTTAAAAACGGACACAAGTTTGGTCTGCATAGTTGTTTATTTATCGGCGCTCCGGCGAAATTATTGCAAAATTTTTGGCCTGTGTTATAATGCCCTACCTTTAGGCTCTGGCGAGTTTGAGGGAATAAACATCGTTCTGTTTCTGTCTTGCGGTTGCCCGTTCGGGGTGGAAAGACAGGTTTAAAAGCGGAGCGAGAAGTAAAAACCGCCGGAAAATTCTTTTTTTCGGCAAAAAAGGAGTTCAATATGGCATTTGACGTAAGCATGCGGCATTTACTGGAGGCTGGTGTGCATTTCGGCCACCAGACCAAACGCTGGGACCCGCGCATGAAGCCGTTCATTTATACGGCGCGTAACGACATTCACGTGATCGACCTCAAGCAGTCGCTGGAGAGGCTCGAAGCTGCGTACAATTTTGTCCGCGACCTGGTGTCCGACGGCGGCAAGGTTTTGTTTGTCGGCACGAAAAAACAAGCGCAGGACGCGGTGAAAGAAGAAGCTCTGCGCTGCAAGATGCCGTATGTTACCAACCGCTGGCTGGGCGGCGCGCTGACCAATCTGTCGACGATACGCAAATCCGTGCGCAAATACAAAAAACTGCTCGAACAAAAAGAAAAAGGCATTTTTGCCAAACTTCCGGCCAAAGAAGTTTCCAAATTGACCAAAGAAATGGCCAAACTGGATACTAATCTGGGCGGAATTTTGGAAATGACCAAATTGCCGGAAGCGATTTTTGTGGTGGACACGGTGAAAGAAAATATCGCGGTGCACGAAGCACGGCGTCTGGGCATCAAGGTCGTGGCTATCGTCGACACCAACTCCAATCCGCAGCTGGTCGATGTGCCGATCCCGGGCAATGATGACGCGATACGCGCGGTCAAGCTGATCGCCCAGACTGTCGCCAACGCCTGCAACGAAGGCACGAAAACTTTCATCGAGAAAAACGGCGGCGTTTACGAGGAGAGCGCTTATATGTCACCGGACGACGCGTTGGAAGCCGCGGCCAGACTGGAAAAAGAAGAAGAGATTTTAGAAACCGAAGCGATCGAAAAAGATTAAAGGAGAAAAAATGACTGAAATATCCGCCGCTGTAGTAAAAGAATTGCGCGAGAAAACTTTTGCCGGCATGATGGACTGCAAAAAAGCTTTGCAGGAAAACAACGGTGATTTTGAAGCGGCCGTCAAGTGGCTGCGCGAAAAAGGACTGTCCACCGCTGCCAAGCGTTCAGACCGCGCGGCTTCGGAAGGCCTCATCGATGTGAAATTTAACGACGAGCGCAGCCTGGCCGCTTTGCTGGAGCTGAACAGTGAGACGGATTTTGTGGCGCGCAACGCTAAATTCCGTGCTCTGCTCAATCAACTGCTCGATCAAGTGCTGGCCAAACAGCCCAAAGATATCGCCGAGCTGGAAAGTCAGCCTTTTTTGGGCGACGAGTCGAAAAAAATCAATGAATTGATCACCGACGCTATTGCGGTGATCGGAGAAAACATCGTCGCGCGGCGTTTTGCTCTGTACAGCGTGCCGGCCGGCAATGTGCTGGAGAGTTACGTGCACAACGGGCGCATCGGCGTGCTGGTCGAACTGACCGGCGCGCAGGCGGACAGCGAGTTGGCCAAAAATATCGCCATGCATATCGCGGCGGCTAATCCGGCGCCGCAGTATTTGCAGCGCGCTGACGTGACCGCCGAGCATCTGGCCAGCGAACGCGAGATTTACAAAACGCAGATTTTGCAGGACGAGAAAAACGCCAAGAAGCCGGCCAATATTATTGAGAAAATAATTGACGGCAAGGTTAATAAATTTTATCAAGATGTTTGTCTGCTGGAGCAGGGCTATATCCGCGACCCGGACAAAACGATAAAAGATATTTTGCCAGAAGGCGTGTCGATAGTGCGCTTCACCCGTTTTGAGCTGGGCGCTTAGTTTTTTCACACCTTCCCCGATCGTCTAATTGGTAGGACGACAGATTCTGGCTCTGTTAATCGAGGTTCGACTCCTTGTCGGGGAACCAATCCACCCTAGTATCCAACCCCGTTGAATTTAGTCTTTGACGATTCACGGAGTCAATCGGCCTTATCTTAATCCGTACTAAAGAGTCTTTGCTGTTTTCTTGAGGATAGAGCCGTATTTCGTCAATTATATAGCCTAGCAGTTTTTCTTTATCGATAAAACTTAATTCGTCATACATCTCGTAAAATATCCTAAGGGTGTCTCTTAGGTCATTATCGGTGGCTTTTTCCTGTTCTTTTAAGGCAATCAATTCATCGAAGTTCGAGCTTTCTAGGCCATATTTGGCAATTTCTTGCTCATACTTGCGGATAAGGTCGGCTAAATCGGGGTCATTTTTCGATAACTTTTGTAACTTATTTTCTACCCCTATTTTTTTGTTTAATATCCCTTGTTTCTGGTTGCGTAATTCTTGTATTTCTTTGTTCTGCTGCTTTCGTGCGTCAACTAAAACTTTTTCGAAGGCTAGATTATCCTTAAATAAATTCTTTAACTCCTCGGCTAGATGTTTTTCAATCAATTCGCTGTTAATTCTTATTCTTTTCTTTTTATTATCTTTAATATATGTATGCACATAATAATTGGTGTTGTTTTCCTTGTTATAGCCCATCTGCTTTTCAGAATCATTGTAAAACAACAAATCACTCAATATTCCCCTAGAAGCAGCAGACCTTCTTAATTCCGGTTTAGTATTGTCATTAAATATCTCTTGGCACAGGTTAAATACAGACTCGTTGATAATCTGACAAGACGGATTCCAATTAACAATTTTTCCGTCATGTCTGGCTTTACCAATGTAATAGGGATTGTTTAGGACATTTTCCACATTATCCCTTTTGAAAGTTCTGTCTTTATTTTTTAAGTTTTGCTTATTCAAAAAATCAGCCACTTTTTTAGCACTTTTTAACTCGATATATTTATCAAAAAGTAATTCAACAATAGGCCGTTCATCTTCATTGATTACAAGTTTTTTTCCGTTTTGGTCATATCCAAGGGGGACTCGTCCGCCTCTAAATTGTCCTTCCTCAATCATGCGGTTCATACCGGTTTTAGTTCTTTCCGTGATAAGTTCACGCTCATATTCCGCAAAAGTTAAGATGATATTCATCATCATTCGTCCTGCTGCTGTAGCAGTAGAAAAATCTTGTGTTATAGAAACAAGCGATATATCTTTGTACTTCAAATAATCGTTTATAAACTTGTAAAAATCACTAATGCTTCTGGTCAATCTATCAAGTTTATATATGACAATACAATTTATTTTACCTGCTTCAATATCTCTAACCAGTCGCTCATATTCGGGTCTATCTAAATTGCTCCCTGGCTTCCCTTTTTCGGCATATATTTCAGTCAGCACCCATCGTTGTTTATCGTCTGTGTCGTTGCGTAATGATATATGCTTTTTACACAGCTCGATCTGATTGTCCACAGAATCATGCTCTTTTAGTTGGCCGTATTTATCTTTGCCTTGTTTTTGGTCGCTAAATCTAGCATAAATTCCACAGCGTAATATTTTCTGTTCCTCGGTTTGAATAACAGCATTATTATTTTTCATAATTATAGATACGCTCCTTTATATAAAGATTATTATTTAATCAAACTTGGGGCAGAGATGGGTAAAACCCTCTCTGCCAGTTTCACTAAATCTTTAGGCTTTCGCTACTAAAGATTCCTGCGGTTCTGCAACCGTTGAAGTTTGTTCAGCAGTTGCGGTCAAGGTGTTTTGTAAGTCTCTTAATTCTTTAAGAGCTTCCTCGACTTTGGCAATAGCTTCGCTTAATTGGTTTGGGTTTTTGATATTCTTTACAACAATATCTTTTTCCCATCTGTTAAGCGAACGGCTGTTCCTGTTTTTGCAATATTTTTTATATATTGCTTCCAGACCTAGGCTGTCCACTTCAGCCTTTTTGTCGGGATTCTTAGATAGAAAATCACCCACCTTAGCATATTTCGAGACCAGTGCCTCGGACTTGCTTATTGCGGTGGAGACTTGGGCTTGAGTAATATCTTTATTATCAAGCACGGTCAAAACCGCTTTAGCAAATTCCGAGGGCATCAGATTCTTTCTCTGACAGTTCTCGGTAAGTTGGGTTAAGATGGTCTCCACACCATCTTTAGTTTCTGTAACAATCACAGGTACAGTTTCTAAATTGGCTAACTTAGCCGCCTCAAACCGCCTATGACCACAGATAACTTTATAGCCATCCCCCTCTTTTCTGGCACAGATGGGCTGCATAACCCCATAGGATTGGATGCTTGCTTTCAAGCTGTCCAATTTCCCCATGTCGGCACTCCGGATGTTCGTGCCGTTTGTTAATTGCTCCATAACCATATTGATCACTGCCATAATTCTTTACCTTTCTGTACAATCATGTACAATTTTATTTGCCAATTATCTGACTTTATATCCAGAGTATATTTTTAAGAGATTGGGCTTATTACTCCACCTGCCTTTCAAGCATTTGTGCAGAAAAGTAATTTGCCGTACTAGACCTTGGCGAGCCTAGCTTAGTTAAATGTTTTCTTGCACAACAAATTTTGAAAGGGGCGTTTTACTTCCGGCTCAAGCTGTGGTTGGTTGTATGGCCGTTATCATTTATTTCGCCCTGTTGTTAAACCACAGGTTTGGCAATACTATCAAACTCGCTATTTCTTGTCAACAGATATTTTTTCAATTCAACAAACCCTTAATTTTTTTCTGTGCCGTACCTGCACTTCTAATAAAATAATTTGTATCGCTTTTCATTTTGTTTTTTAGTTCTGCTAAATTTTCTTTCTCTGCTCCTCGGCTTAATCCGCATTGTGCCAGTAAGTAACTTGCCGTAAGTGTGTTTGTCAGATTGTCATTTGTTTGTGGTTCTAAATTTTTTGCCAGAAAAACAATCGCTTTTCTAAAATACTCCTCGGTATCAAGTCTGTTATCACGGGGCAGTTCTTTATCGGTTTTTTCAGAGCCTTTTTGTAACAGGTTATCAGTTTCATAGAGTTTATCGGGATAGATATAATCGTCTTGCAAACCGGCAAAGTCAGCGTAGATCGATGTGTTGCACAAAGGGAATGAATGATAATAAGCCAGCCTGCCACCGGAGTTACAATTACGGAAGTAGGTCAGCAAAGCCCCTGTACTGCCTGTCATTATTTTACCGCCCATCTCTTTGATTTGCATGTAAGAGCCAAAGAATACATTGTTTTTTATGTTGTGCTGTCGGCAGTAGATACTCAATAAGGCTTGGTTTAATACGCTGTAATTCTGTTCACTGGCCATATTGCGGTATAGAAATCCTTGATTGAGAAAATCCAAACCGTTATTTTCTACATATCCTAAAACATAGTCATTTATAATATTTTCAACACGCATAAGATTACCCCTTTTTATTTGATGTAAAAGTTTCGTAACAAAACTATTGAAAAATTAGCCCTCGCTTAAAGACACCACCCACCTTATTTTTGAATACGGTTTTTTCTAAAATGTGGAGCGTTATTTTTAAGAAAGGACTAATTATTTATTCACTAAGATTTAGCGTTTGATTTTTTCTTGTAAGATTTTCCGCAGAAAATCCATCTCTTTTTGGCTTAGATTAGACTTGAGCAATAATCTATCTTTGTTCATGGCACACTTCCTTTCCTGCACCCTCATTTAGCTTTCGTCCAAAAATATAATCTGCCGCCTTGCTTGCCTTACTGCTAGCAGACACAAGGGCTTCTTTTTGATTTTTTAGAAAGTTAGCCCAGTTATTGATATAGGCTTGTGTATTGGTTTTGTTTATAGGCAAGCCTAACTCTTGCATAATAAAACTGCTAGCCATTTCCGCTATCAATTCCTCTTGGCTGTATGAATTTCTATCTTTATTAAGGCTTTCCAGAGGTCTATTTAATCTTTTTGCATTTCCCGTCCAGTGAGACAATTCGTGAAAAGTAACACCGTAGTATTCGTTAGTGTTTATAAATGTTTCGGGTTTTTGTATATAAATAGTGTCCTCACTTGGTATATAGTAATTGCCGGAAACAGATACAATAAGATTAGGGTTGTTTGCTTTTATAACTCCCTCGGCTTTTTCGATAGGGTTAAAATTATTGTGCTGTTTTTCGGGTAACTTCATATTGGTTTGCTCTATGTTAAAAACATTGTAATAGCGTAATATGGGTATCTCTTTTACTTCTTTTAGACCGTTTTTATTTGTTACTTCTTTTTCCGTGATTGTCCAGTAGATAACCGGCACGGATTTTTCACCGCAATTTACGCTACCGCCTGCGTTTTTAATCTGTAAGAAAGTACCCCAGATATTATGTTTATAGCTTTTTTTGTTAGCGATATAAGTTAAATATAAATAATTTATACCTCTATAAGTTTTATTAGATTGTAGATTTTTAGGCAGCTCCGCAGCACAGGGGTTTTGCCACGGTATAACACCTAACTCCAATCCTTTAATCAGTTCCTCTACTATTGCCTGTTGCTTCTCTTGTGCGATTGTCATGGTCAGCACCGCCTTTCATTGGTTAGTTATCTGCCAACGACAGAGGACAACTCCGAAGTGCGGTGCAAATATTGAAAGGCGGTTATTGAAGACTATGCGGAAGTTTAGTAACTAAAGATTAGCGGTGTGGTTACTTTCATCTTTAATATTTATATTATAAGTATGATGGTCTTTAGTTTTTACGGTTACTCGCCATAATGTTGCGTCTTTTAATTTCTTTCGCCACCAGATTTTTTCAACAATTTCTTTGTTTCCGACAGTTTCAACTATCAGATTTTCTATGTTGTTTCGTAACTTTATGTTTGTTAATTCATTGTCTATATCTATTATTTTTCCCATTTCACCAGCCATATATACGCTCCTAAAATATTTTTACCTTCTTTAGAGACTAAAGATTAGTTATTTATTTTTTTTGTTTCTCTGACTTTTTCTAATTTTCTTTTAGCGGCATACGCTTGCTTCAAAAATGAGACCGCTTCTTTGTTGGTCGGCTCTAGTTTGACTACTTCCGTAAAATCTTTTATTGCCTTATCAAAGTTTTTTGTTTGAGCATACGCACACCCTCGAAAGAGATAAGCCGGTGCAACGCTTTTGCCGAATTTAATCGCCTTAGTAAAATCCGCTATGGCCTTGCTCCAATTCTTTAGCTCAAAATAAGCAAGCCCACGGCCAAAATATGCCGTTGAGTGATCCGGCTTTAATTTAATGTATTCAGAAAAACTTTCGATTGCCTTATCCCAGTTTTCTTTTTCAAGGTACATCTTCCCGGTACTTAGGTACGCTTTTTTAGCTTGCCCTTTTGTCGATTTTTTAATCATCGATATGCTTCAGGGTCATATCGTATTGGCTCAGTTTCAAAACCTTTAATGATTTCCATTTGCATATTCTCATTTATTTTTACAAGTCCCCATTTACCATTTTTCATTAAGGAAAATTTTCCGGTTGTTTGGTATTCACTAAACCAAATGTTATCATACTCAAAATTAACAATAATTTTTCCTTGTTTACTGATAACTCCCCACTTACCGTTATATATTGCAGGAAATAAACCATTGTGATACTCATAAATTCTGACTTTGTCAAAAATACGTTCGCTAATTTGCTTTCCATATTCATCAAAAACTTTCCATTTAGTACTACTTATTCCCACGGCAGTTAGCCCTTTGTATTCTTGAATTTGAGTTCCCTTATCGTACCTTATATTGAATTTTTCACTACTCATACTTCACTTCTCCCATAATTTCTTTAAAGATTGTCCAAATTCTCAATTTCAATTTTGCCTTTGTGTATAGCTTTATGGCATGGCTGACATACGGAAACAATATTGTTTGGATGGGATAGGCCGCCTAAGCCACGAGGAATATAATGATGCCCTGCACAGTTACCTTGTCCGCAAATTTCACATTTGTTTCCGGCTAATATTCTGCCTTCTCTTTGTGCTTTTATATCAATATAAGTTCTTTTTTTTGACATAAATACTCTTGCACCTAATCAAAATGAAGATAACGTCACATCGTCATTAGTAATTTCTACCTCTCTATCGCCATAAGTAATAATACATTCAGTATCGTCAATGCTTACCATTCCATCCTTTTCAAAAATTATTTTAAAAATTTCCACCTTGCCGTTGGAATGTTTAACGACAATTTTATCATCATAGACATTGAGAACCTCATCACCTTTCTTTAATATTTCCAAGGATATTTTTTTCATGTTGTCTCCTTTAAGTTATTATTTCCCTTGCCCTGGCAAGAGATTGCGAAAAATCTGTTCGATTACTTTGCCGCCATACACACCTGTTCTGACTCTCATATCGGATTTGTGTGTTTTTTTATAGTCTTTTAGTACTTTTTTGACTTTTGGCATCACACGCTTAACATCTTTTGTTTTACCCATTATATTAACTGTGGCCGCACTTACCTCATCATTGCTCATACAACTCATCCTCTCTTTATGTTGTTTTAGTCAACAGCTCTGCCAGTTAAACTACAAACTCAAAACCATTATCGTTTTATACAGTTTAGTTAGAATTATACATTTGTATAGCAATAAAAACAATATCCATTCAAAGATAAAATTAAATGTCTCTTATTTAAGGAGGCATTTATGGAAAATAAAACCACAGTAGAAAAAAGGTTAAAAACGCTGATCTCAACCAAGCTTCAAGAAATCAGAGAAGCGGCAGGCGGTCAATCGCTTGAGAAAATGGCCGAACAATTAAATCTAAATTATACTGTCCTGTTTCATATTTATTCGGGCAAATATTTGCCCAGATTGACAACCCTTACCCAAATTTTAGATTTTTACAATCTGCCGATAGAGATATTTTTCAAAGATTTAACAAACAAAGATAAGGCCACACTTGCCAAAAATGCAAGTCATGCCACGCTAATTAGCGATTTTGATAAACTCGACAAACCAATGCAGGCCTCTATCCTAAAAATAGTCCGCAAATTAAATCTAAAAGAGAAAAAGCACAGGTATAGCGGTAAATAATTCTAAAAAATCTGTAACGGTTAAGTATTAAAGTCGAAACAGCATAAGTTTAGTGACTAAAGATTAGCCGTTTTTTCTATTTCTTTGACTTTCTTTTTTCGGCTTTTGCCTGTTCTAAATATTCATGTGCCTGTTTGTTATTGGGATTTAGCTCCACTGTTTTAGCAAAATCTTCAATGGCTTTGTCAAAATCGCCTTTACTGGCATACGCACAACCCCGATAAAAATGTGCCTCATCATAATCCGGTTCTAAGTTTATTGCCTTTGTATAACTTCTTATTGCCTTAATCCAATCACCTTTTTGAAAATAAGCATATCCTCGATATGAATATGCTTGGATAGCAAGTCCTTGTCTCTCACGACTAGGATCAGATTTAATTGCCTCGGTATAATCCTCTATGGCCTTATCCCAATTTTCCTGAGCAGCATAGGCACGTCCTCTATGCAGATATGTCAATTCATCTCCCGAATATAATTCAAGTGCCTTGTCGTAGTCTTTAATAGCCTTGTCAATATTTCCCTTTTCAAAATACGCAATACCTCGATTGCAATAAACCATGTAATCATCATGCGTATAATTTTTATTCATTTTAATTCTTTTAGTGTAATCCTTTATGGCGTTATCATAATCTTCCATATCACTATACGCATTTCCTCGCATGAGATATGCAATTTCGTCATTGCTGTCTAGTTTTGTTGCTTTGGTATAGTCCTCTATGGCTTGATTAAGGTTGCCTTTTTTGGCATATGCTACGCCTCTATTACAATATGCTATTCCATAATTTTTATCCAGCTTAATTGCTTCTGTATAACTTTTAATCGCATTGTCCCAATCATTTTCTTCACTATAAGCACACCCTTTATTATAAAACTCTACCGCTTGTTCGTCAGTCGATATACTCCTATCCTTAATGCCTAGTCTTTTTTTGAGATTCTTATAATACCTTTCTGGATTTTCGCAATAATCCCTATAATTAGGATCATCAAATTCTTTGTATTTATCTATAATTTCTTTTAATTCCGATTCGCTCATATTAGTTATTCCCCTTAGGTTTACGCTGCCAAAAAGCAAGCCGAGGCAAAAACAGTACAAATCTAAGCAACCAAGATTCTGGCCAAGGATAATTAGAAAATGGCTTTTTGTTTTTTATTCTTTTTTCTTCATCGTCTTGGCTATATATTTTGGTAATGGACAGAAAAAACATATTAGGAGTAAGTTTTCTTATTAACCCATTAGAGGCAGAAACTGCACCGCAACAGAAATCAAGGAACGGTTTTTTATCTGCTGCGTCTAATTCTTTAGTGGATAATATCAGCCAACCTTGAATCTTTAATATTGTGCCTGCTTGATGCATAGAATCTGCATCTGTTTTTTGCGGTGTATATGTAATGTCAGACAAGCTGTCCCTTATTTGTCCCTCATCTAATAACTCCGACCCAGTTTTTTTATTTTTCGCCATATATGCTCCTAAAAATTAAGTATATCATATCCTATTGCTTAACAATAATATATATTATTTGTTCTGCAATAAACTAAAATGCCAGTATCAAAATCAGGCAAAATTTTGTGTTTGGACTGCTAAAATATTTATGACAAATTACCATACGGAATTTCGTCACGAAACTTTATTATTCAAGGCAGACTCATTGTATATTCTTTGATAATAGTTACCCCCATTTACAGATTATTTTAGTTAAACCAGTCTAATTCTGTTTTGCCTTTGTAACCCTTTTCCCAGATAAACCATGCGTAACAAATGGTGCTATTGGTAGGGAAAGTAACAAAATCACCATTTCTGGCACAATTCAGACGTGAGCTTGAGACCCAGATTTTCTTGGGCGGATTTTCAGTAAAAATCTTTTTGCGTGTTTTGCTTTCCAGATACCTAATGGGCAAAAACAACGCTAGCTTGCGGTTACAATCAAGAATTTCTAAGGCTTTCTTCATAAATTCATTAGCATATTTATACGGTGGATTGGTAATAATATCGCCATGCCATTTCGATATGTAATCCTGTTTGTCTGTAGGACTTGCTAAAAAATCATAATGCTTGCCGTACCCGTAATTATATTTATCAGTAGCCAACTTTAGTATGCCCTGCTTTTTTAACACTTTCGCCATGTGTCCTTGACCACAGGCACATTCCCATACGTCAGAGAAGTTATCTAGTTCTAAAAGTAATTCGGTTGCCTTTGGCTCTGTGGCGTAAAAGTCATGCATCTCACGGTCATGCAAGGCAAGATTCCGTGAGCCAATGCTCATATGTACGCTGTGTTTATTGCCTGTCCAATCTTTTGGCTTTTGATTTTTCTTGCCAGTCATCTATACTTAATAAAAGTTTCGCAACTAAACTTCTTTATTATTCAAGGCGGCCTAATGGCATACTCTTTGAGGTCAACCCCTATCATAGAGCTTGTATAATCTATCCAGTCTATCAATCCGGCAAAAGCAGACATAACAATTTCATATTTATTTATCAACTCATGCCTGAGTTTTGTATAAAGATTATCAGGCAAAAAATCGGCTACTTTATTAAACAGGGCATATATGCGTTTTCTTTCCCTGCACTTAGCCGAAGTGTCATTTTTATCGGAAAACCTATCATTAAGATACTGACTTATATTTAGTGTGTTAATATCTAAAAGCAAGTTTATTTCTTTCCATGATAAATGTTTACTTAACCAATCCCAAGTAAAAGTATTATTCCACAGACTAGGGTAGGGTTTGGCCTTGACTGGCAAAAAGTCTTTTAATTCTTTAGTGTAAACTTTCGTAAATAAACTTTGTAAGTTCCGTTTGGAGAATAAACTTTCTGCTGTAAACTTTGAGCCGTGAATTTTGCCAAAACTCTTTATCCGTTTACTGCCTTTGATTCTCAACTCTGCCCTTAATAGATTTATATCGCCAATATCAAAGTCCTGTTTTTCTCTTAATTCTTTGGCTTTATCATAAACACATAACAAATAACCCCCTTTTTTACTTCTAATATATAAAGAGCCTTTGAAATACCGGATTTGATTAGCATGATGTTTTAAGTTTTCCTCAAAGAATACATAATAATCAGGCGGTCGGTTAGGAAGCTCTACATTAAGGGCTATATCTATTCTTGATATTTTTATATCGCTTAAATCGACAACAACCCCGTTCTCTGCTAGAAAATCCTTAAACATTTCCCAAAATTTCCGGTATTGCTCATTAGTAGGCAGGGCTATATTATTACTGTTAAAACATTTAGGGATATTTACAGTAATAAAAAGATTGCCGCTCCCTTGGCTTAAATTAAAGTGTCCGTCATTAAGCCAAAAATCCTTACACCGCAAAAAACCAGTACGCCCATCGTCATATAAAAGAGGGATAACATTATTTTTATCTGCCGTATTGCATTTATACTTTGTTAAGCAGGACTGTTTGATCCTGTACTTCTCGTGCGGCAGATAAAAAACTACGCTATCTGTGCCTACTACATAATCAAGGTTGGCTAAATTTATAAAGTTAGACTGTTGCCAGGCAAGGTTATCAAGATCAGTAAACATAATAAAATCATCATCAAATAAATCTGCAATCAAAGTCGCCTTATTATTAGCCAACACTGCTATCCTCAATTTTCTTTTATAAATTGTCTGTTATGCGTTCTTGCCGTCATTGTTTTTTGTCCTCATTATTATTTGCCATACTTAATCTCATAGCCCGTCTGCGTTTGGCTTCTTTTATTACATTGCGAGCAATAATTTCATTTACGGCCGCTGTCCTTTCCTCTAGGGTTGCATTCATTATCCTTAATAGAAACATTACAGAATCACCTCCCGTATTAAGCGTATGCTAGAATTATAGCATACGCTTGAAAAAGGTCAACGGCTAGTATATAATTGTGTTCTATGGCGATAAAACAGATAAACCCCGAACAGGCTCAACATTTGAAAAACCTGTTAAAACAAAAACAGATTAGCCTTGAAAAAATGGGTAAGGCTTTAGGTGTTAGCTTTCAGCTTGTTCATCAATACACTACAGGCCGGTGCAATCCATCGCCAGAAACAATGGCGGAAATGGCAAAGGTCTTAAGTGTTCCTCTTTGTTATATGTATATTGATTGCACGCAAAAAGCCTTAGAAGTTATTAGCAATTATTTTCAACAGCATGGCTTTTTCGTCAAAAAAGAGGTAGCAAAAACCTATTCTTGCGACCTGCTTTGCTTAAGCCCCATGCAAAACATTATCATAGCGGCAAATGTTAAAAAAACTTCGACAAAGAAATTTTCGGACTCAGCATTAAATATTGATTTTATAGAGCAATCTCTTAGAAAGACATACAATATAAAAAACTGTGTTTTTCTAAAGGTTGAAATAACTCCCGAAAAAGTACACATTAACTATGATAAGAAGTTAGAACATTTGCCCAGTTTACCAAAGTTACTTAAAGCTCTCGACAGTTTGTCGATTGTCTGGCCTTAGATTTCTAACTACTAATTTTTTTCTATGACCATAAGCCCACATATTATAATGTTTAATACACAACCCTTTTCCGTGGTGCGGCTCATTACAACCTAATATAGTACAAGTCTTAATATATGGGTTTGGGAATAGGCCTACCCAAATAACGCTCATGGTATAATTTGTCCTTGCTCCATTCTTTGTATTGTAGGGTGGAATGGGGAACCAAAGTTACTAAAAGTCCTCCTTGCACGTCGCTACGCTTGTTGGTCTCACTTAACTTCGGGCTTACGCCCTTGTTAAGCTCGACGCGGGTAACCAAAGTGTTATACTTTAGGCTATGCGAAAGACGAAGCCTAAAAAACTCAAAGCGCGCGACGAAATTTTGCTGCGTCATATCACTACCGGCAAGATCGGCTGCGGACCGCACAAAAATAAAATAAAATACAGCCGCCAACGCAGCAAACTCGAAACTAAAAATACCGCCGTGGAGGAACAAAATGCCAAAACTTAAATTTACGCAGAACAGCAAAACTTACGAAGCGTGCGGCACGGATTTTCAAATACGCGTTTGGCAGGAATTGCGCAAGATCCCCAGAGGGCAAGTTATTACTTACGCGGAATTGGCGCGGCGCGCAGGCCGCCCGCGCTCCGCGCGGGCCGCGGCGAACGCCTGCGGCGCCAATCCGCTGCCGGTCATAGTTCCCTGTCACCGCGTTATCCGTGGCGACGGAGGTTTGGGCGGATACTCAGGAGTCGGCGGCGTGCGGAGAAAACGCGAATTGCTGCGCAAAGAGGGTTATATTTTACTGGCTTAATTTTTTCTCGAGGCGTTTGATGTAATGTTCAGACCGGATTTCACAAAATATTTGCAAGGCTTTATCTAATATTTTTATTCTATCGAAATAATTTTCATCGCGGCCTGTGGAATTGAACAACGAAGCGTAGTGGTACATAGATTTGCCCAGTTCATATTTACGGCCGATGAGTTTGCAGTGTTTTATAGACTGCAAAAATAACTTTTTAGCTTTGTCTTTTTTGTTGACCAGAACATTGTATCTCGCCGCCGCACGCAAAGCTCCGCCGTAATGTGTCGGCCAGTTTTTAGTCTCCCGTAAAGCTCTTTGGCTGGCTGCCTGAATTTGCCGCAGGAAATTTTCGCTGTCCGGAATTTTAGCCGTGTCGTTTTTATATTTTCGATAATAAGCGATCAGGATTTCCGCATGATCATTCAAAATATTGATCGAATACTCTTTATTGAAATTCGCGCCTTCCGCGTTGTAATGCTCGATCGCTTCGGTGATGTAGCCTTTGGCTTTTTCCAGCTCGCCTTTTTCTAGGTAAAGCATGGACAGCTCGGTCAGCACATTGCAAAGCATTTGCTGTTCATCGCGTTTGTACAATTCACGGGCATAACCTAAAGCGGTCAGGCCGGATTTTTCCGCTTGTTCCAGACTGCCTGTTTCAGCCCGAAGACTCAATTGCATCAAATTAGCGGAAGCCAGGCCGTAAGTGTCATTAGCCCTGGTTACGCGCACAAAGTATTTTTTGTTTAATTCATCGGCTGCGGGGTATTTGGCCAGCGCGTAATACACATAAGACATGGAGGTTTGCACGCGGGCGATATGCTCGTTGTCGCCGGCTATGGAAAAATATTTAAGGCTTTTTTCCAGATAATGCTGGGCGCGGCGAAAATCCGCTTTTAGCCAGAGATAATTATAGGCCGAAAACTGATAAAGCTGCCCTAGACCAAAAGCGTTTTTGTTTTTCTCATTTTTTCCATACAGAATCTCAGCTTTTTCAAAGTATTTTTGCGCGGAATTAAACTTGCCGAGATTGAGCATGATAAGGCCTAGGCCGCAGTAACTTAAAGCTTCTTCACTGGATTTAGGCAGAAAATGTCTGGCGATGCCGTTCATTTTCAAAATACAATAGGTTAGTTTTAACCGATCGGTCGTGGAATAATTCCAGGCCAGCGTATTATAGAACCAGATTTTTTGCGCCGCGCGTTCCTTATCTGCCCGGGATTGTTCTGACGGAAAACTGGCCATAACGTCCAGCAACTGCAGGGCTAAATAGCCTTTCGTAACTCTTTCGGGAAAACTTTCCTCCAAAATTTTTAAACCATTCAGGCCGTAATATTCACAACTGCTGTAATTGGCTTGTTTATAATACGCGGCGCATAAAAAACTGTAAGCTCTGGCTTTATCCGGCGGTGAATTTAAAAAAGGCATAATTTTGTTGAGCAGATTTTCCGCTGACGCGACCTGTCCGACCACCAAATACAATTCGGCTAATTTTAAACCGGACTGGATATGTCCTTCTGAACCTTCCTGCGTGCTGGCGACTACAGACTCCAGCACATTGATCGCTTCTGCATAGGCAAAACCTTGAGCATGCTTCAGCGCGGCAGTATAACCGTGTTTCCAGGATTGATCCAGGATTACGGCGGATTGACTGTTTTGTGCGTGATAATAAAGGTCTTCGGCCTGCTCAGTTTTCTCTTCTGTGGTCAAACGGCCGTCCAGAAAATTTAAAGCGGCGGCATGTACAACGCTGCGGATTTTTTCCGGCAGATCATTCAAAAGCACCTGCCGGATATAGTCATGGACAAAAACGATTTCATTTTGGTCGTTCAAGCGCACCAACTGAGCCTCCACAGCGTTGCGGATCTTAGTGGCGTTTAATTTCGGACATAGCCTGCTAAGGTCTTCAACAGTCAGGCTTTGCGCGCCGACCGCCGCGGCATAAATTAGCAAAGCTTTAGTCTCATTATCTAAAACATTCAGTTTGTCATGTATCGAATCTTTGGTCAGCGGCGCAATAGAGATTCTTTCAGCCCGTTCTTCCGAGAAAGTCCATTGATTGTTTTTTAAGTAAAGAACCGGCGGGTCTATGGCGTTCTTTTCTGTGTTGGCGCTTTTTAGTTGTTTGACAATCTCCAGCGCATAGAAAGGATTGCCGCCGCTTTTTTTCTGCACCCAGTTGGCCAGGGCGGAAATAGAGCTGTTCCTTTGCTGCAGCTCATTGACGATCATTTTTTCCGTGTCCCGTAAATTAAAATTTTGCAGAGCCAATTCTTTGGCGCTGGCCAGTAAATTTTCCTTGAGAAAATCAAAATTGACATGCAGCAAAGGCTGGATTTCTTTGTAGGTGCAGACCAGCAGCAGATAAGAACTGGCTAACTGTTCGCGGGATAATTTTTCCAAAACTTCCTTGGAATATGAGTCGAGCCATTGTAAATCATTCAGCACGATGACCATGCCCTGTTCAGCCGCGGCCAGACAGAGCAAAAACCGGATAAATATATTGCAGAATTTAAGCTGTTCGCTGGAAGAGGTGTCCATTTTGACTGAAAAAGACAAATTTTCGTCATTAAGGTTTAGATCGAGCAGTTCGCCTAATTGCGGAGCAAAACTCTGAATTTCTTTTTCATAATCTATGCCGTAGTTTTCCATCTGTTTTTTTAGCTCGGCTGAAATCGCTGCTTTTTTGTCGTGAGGATAACTTCTAAAACGTTTGATATACGTGATCAGTATTTGTTTGAAAGCCAGATAAGGCTGTTGCCGGTCGCCTAGTTCGAATCCGCCTTCCATAAACGGCTTGAGATTTGCTTTGGCAATAGGTTTCAACTGGCCGGCCAGAGCGGTTTTGCCAATGCCGGATTCGCCGCTGATTATATATACGTTGCCTTGTTTTTGCAGCGCGCTGTGGAAAGCGTTTTTTAATTGTTTTACTTCAGCAAGGCGTCCGACAAAATTTTCTCCGGAAGGAAAAGCGCTAAGGTTAGACGAGACACCCTGCGCTAAAAGCTCTCGATTTGAGTGAATTACTTTATGATGCATAACGTACAATCCATTTCTTGCGCTTCATGTTAGCATGATAAGCAAAATAAAAACAATGAGTTAAAAACTACAGGCCGAGGAGTTTTGCTATTTCCTGAATGTCCGCGCTGCTTTTGCTGACCGGCGGAGCGACCGCGATGGCGCGGTCCGGGTCTTTGAGGCCGTGGCCGGTGAGCACACAGACGGCGGTTTCTCCGCTTTGAAAAAATCCTTCCCGCGCTTTTTTGAGCAGACCGGCGATCGAGGCGGCGGAAGCCGGCTCGCAAAATATGCCTTCGCGCGCGGCCAGTTTGATCTGGGCGGACGTGATCTCCTCGTCGCTGACTTTTTCGATGATCCCGTGCGATTCGTCGCGCGCGGCCTCGGCTTGTTTCCAGGAAGCGGGATTGCCGATCTTAATCGCCGTGGCAATAGTGCGCGGATCTTTGATCGGGTGGCCGTCGACTATCGGCGCGGCTCCGGCGGCTTGAAAACCCAGCATTTTGGGCAGAGCTTTTATTTGTCCGGCGGCTTGCCATTCCTGATAACCTTTCCAGTAGGCGGTGATATTACCGGCGTTGCCGACCGGCAGGCAGTGATAATCCGGCGCGCGGCCAAGCTGCTCGGCTATTTCAAAAGCGCCGGTTTTTTGGCCATCGATGCGGTGAGGATTGAGCGAATTAACCAGCGTAACCGGATATTTTTCGCTGATAATTTTTACCGCGGCGAGCGCATCATCAAAATTGCCGTCGATAGCGATGACTTTCGCGCCTTGGATCATGGCCTGCGCCAATTTGCCCAGCGCGATATTGCCGTCTGGTATCAGGACAAAACATTTCAGACCGGCGCGCGCCGCGTAAGCTGCCGCGGAAGCCGAAGTGTTGCCGGTCGAGGCGCAGATCACTGCTTGAGAACCGGCTTCCGCGGCTTTGCTAATCGCCAAAAACATGCCGCGGTCTTTGAAAGAGCCGGTGGGATTAAGGCCTTCAAACTTCACGTAAACATTGAGGTCTATTTTTAACTCTTGCCGCACAAAATTTTGTAATTTGATAAGTGGCGTGTTGCCTTCGTGCAGCGTGATATTCGGCGTTTTGTCCGTGACGGGCAGATATTTCCGATATTTATCCAGTAAACCGGTCCACATGGGCGGTATTATAGCAATTGTCCTGATAAAGGGACAGGCATAATTTTGGCATAGGCATAATTTTGGGTATAATTTTAAATTTTGGGACACAACTTTAACTTTAGTACCCAATTATGACTAGAACTTTTTTTGTTTAGATAAGCCAAATTACATAGTTTGGATAATTTTTACGAGATTTTTGCCAACTGGCATTTTTCTTGCTGTTTTCTAAAATATGGCACGAATTGCAAGAATAAAACCTGTAGGACAGATATACTCGGTAGTTACCAGAGTGAATAATTCTGATTTTGCGTTTGCGGATCGCTCTGTATGCACTGCATTTCTCAAGCATGTAAAAGAAATAAAGGCCGAGCTTGGTTTTAAGCTTTATGCTTTTGTGCTTATGTCTACACATGTGCATCTCTTGATAGAGCCAAACGAGGCAATCGCGGATATTTCAGAAATTATGTGCCGGATCAACGGGCTGTTTGCCAAAAAATACAATGCTTTCCACAAACGTAAAGGGCATTTCTGGATGCAGAGATTTGGTAGTAAACTGGTGGAAATGGGGCAATATTTTACCAATACAATTGTCTATTTTATGCTCAATCCGGTAAAGGCTGGAATTACAGATAATCCGCTGAAATATGAATACAGCAGCATACATAATATTATTTCCGGTAAATTTTCTGATCTGCTGGACAGGCTTCCACAGGCCTGTGTTGAATATATAAAAGATTTTCTGCGTCAGAAAAATTTTGTAAAAGTATTGAATAAATGCAAACGCTTCTTGCGGCGGTTCAGTTTTAATCTGCGAAAAACAAGGCGAGAGCAAAAGTTCAGGCATTTTATTGGCGGCCAACAATTCTATGAGCGATGTATGAAGAGATATATAAATCTTTGTGGCCAGAGTTGTTGAGCTGCCACAGGGAAACTAGCGTCCCAAAATAGAAAATTTAGTCAAGAGCGACAAAATCAACACGTCAAATTTTCCAAAAAACGCATGATGTATAGTTTTATACAATAAATCTCAGGAAATTTCTGTAATTACGGCAGAGAAAATCGGGTAAATGTTAATGTTGCTGCGTGCCAGTGCCAAATATGCCAATATGCCCAAGTATGCCTGTCCCTTGTCCGTCCCTTGTCCGGGAATGGGAATGTGCCTGTCCCTTTTCGTCGTCCCTTTTCGTGTGCTTTCTTTGTTAAAATACGCTATGCGGAAAATCACTCTCATCGTCGGTCCTACCGGCGCCGGCAAATCGGATTATGCGGTATGTCTGGCGCTGGAACAAAGCGCCGCGATTATCTCGGTGGACGCTTTTCAGGTCTATCGCGGTCTGGACATTGGCACAGCCAAACTGACTTTATCCGAGCGAAAAGGCGTGCCGCATTACGCCATAGATATTGTCGAGCCGGCAGAGGGTTTCTCTGTGGCGGACTACATTACTTATGTTTCCAGGCTGCTGGCTGGCGAATTGAGGGACAGGCATATTGTTTTTTGCGGAGGTACGGGATTTTATTACAATGCCTTGATAAATGGTCTGTGCCTGTCCCTTTCTGTGAAAGACGAAACTGTGCGCCGGAGACTGCGTGCGCAGGCCGCGGAAAAAGGACGGGAGTGGCTGTGGGGCGAATTAAAAAAAGTCGATACGGAAGCCGCCGCGAAAATTCACGCCAACGATTTATTTAGAGTAGTCCGCGCGCTGGAGGTTTATGAGTTGACCGGCCAAAAAATTTCCGCCCAGCAAAAAAAACAGCCGTCAATTTTGGGGACAGGCACGACAGGCATAGATGCTCATATCGGCTACCGCATCATCGGCCTGACCATGCCGCGCGCGGAACTTTATGCCAGATTGGACGCGCGCGTGGATAACATGTTCGAGCGCGGCTTGCTAGACGAGGCGCGCGGTCTGCTTGCGCGCGGCTGTACAGCCGAGTTATCATCTATGCAGGCGATCGGCTACAAGGAGGCGTTGCGTTATTTGCAGGGACTGAGCAGCCGAGAAGAAATGCTCGCGGACATTAAACAAAACACGCGCAATTTTGCCAAACGGCAGTACACCTGGTTTCGCGCGTTTAAAAATGTGGAGTGGCTAGAACTATGAACTTTGTCAAACTCGAAGGTCTGGGCAACGATTTTATTTTGTTTGACGCGCTGAAAGATGACTTGAGCGCGATTAACTTTCATGAATTAGCGCCAAAACTCTGCAACCGGCATTTCGGCATCGGCGCGGACGGACTGCTCATCGTGCGCAAATCCGAAAAAGCCGATTTTTATATGCAGGTCATCAATGCCGACGGCTCGGAGCCGCAAATGTGCGGCAACGGTATACGTTGTTTCGCGCGCTACGTTTATGAAAATTACGCAAAAAAAAGCGTGATCTCGGTAGAAACTCTGGCCGGTATTATGCTGCCGGTGCTGGACCCCAAAAACAATATTATCGAAGTCGATATGGGCGAGCCAATACTGGAGCCGGCGCGCGTGCCGGTCAAATTTTCCGGCGAAAAAATGCTGAATGCGCCGGTGCCGGTTTTAGACCAGACTTTTGCGATTACCGCGGTTTCGATGGGCAATCCGCACGGCGTGATTTTTGTCGCTGATGTGTCCGCGGTAAATGTGCCGGTTTACGGTGCGGCTCTGGAGACGCACGAGATATTTCCTGAGAAAGCCAATATTGAATTTTGCCAGATACTGTCGCGCGGTGAAATCAAAATGCGCGTCTGGGAGCGCGGCGCTGGCGAAACTCTGGCCTGCGGCACCGGAGCTTGTGCCGCGGCGGTGGCTGGCGTGCTGACCGGCCGTCTAGACCGCGATGTTACAGTGCAATTGGCCGGCGGCATTTTAAAAATTTCCTGGGACGCTGACGACAATCGCGTGTCGATGTCCGGCCCGGCTTTTCAGGTTTTTAAAGGAGAAGTGGTTTTATAAAATGGTCAGCCGCAATCCCAATTTTGCCAGACTGCAGGCCGGATATTTGTTTCCCGAAATCGCCAGACGCCGCCGCGCTTTGCTGGAAAAACAGCCCGACGCCAAAATCATCAGCCTCGGCATCGGCAATACTACCGAGCCGCTGACGCCGATAGTCACCAAAGCTTTGACGGAAGCGGCCGCGCGGCTGGGCACGGCGGACGGTTATTCCGGCTACGGCGATGAACAGGGGCTGCCAGCCCTGCGCGAGCAAATCGCCAAAGTTTTGTATCAAGACCTGATCCGCGCGGAAGAGATCACTATTTCCGACGGCGCGAAATGCGACATCGGGCGGCTGCAAATTTTGTTTGGCGGCCAAGTGACTGTGGCCGTGCAAGACCCGGCTTATCCGGTCTATGTCGACGGCTCGATTATCGCCGGCGCGGACTCCGGTTTGCAATATATGACTTGTCGGCCGGAAAATGATTTTTTTCCGGATCTGGGCAAATTGCCGCGCGTGGACTTGATCTATTTTTGCTCGCCAAATAATCCCACCGGCGCGGCGGCTACCAAAGCCCAGTTGGTAGAATTGGTAAAGTTTGCCCAAAAGAATAAATCCATAATAATTTTTGACGCGGCGTACAGCGAATTTATCACGGACAAGAATTTGCCGCGGAGCATTTATGAAATAGACGGCGCGGACGAGGTGGCTATTGAGGTCAATTCTTTTTCCAAATCGATTGGCTTTACCGGCGTGCGGCTGGGCTGGTGCATTGTGCCTAAAAAAATAAAATTTGCCGACGGGACGCTAGTCGGTCAGGACTGGACGCGCGTTATCACCACGCTTTTTAACGGCGCGTCAAATATTGCTCAAGCCGGCGGTCTGGCCGCGCTGACCGCCACCGGGCGTCAGGAAACCAAAACGCTGCTTGCCTATTATCAGGAAAACGCGCGGCTCATTTGCGAGGGCTTGCAGGCTTTGGATATTCAGATTTACGGCGGGGTTAATTCTCCATATATTTGGGCGCATTTCCCGGCGCAAAAATCCTGGGATATTTTTGAGAAAATTCTTAACGAAGCCCACGTCGTAACCACGCCGGGCGCCGGTTTTGGCCCTGCGGGAGAGAATTTTGTCCGGTTTAGCTCATTTGGCCGCAGGGCGGATATACAGGAAGCGGTGCGGCGGTTAAGCAATGTGTTAAAAAATTGAGACAGTTTCTGGCTTGTAACGATTAAATTACCGGAGGCGAGGTATGCGAAATATGCGGCGGAAATTTATCGGCGGCTATGCTTATTTTAAAAAAATGAACGATTTGGCGCGTTTTCTTTCCCTGCAAATCCCGGCATTAAAAATAGCGGTGCAAGAAATCCTCAACGAAAAATTTACAGAAGAAGAACGGCTGGCTTTTTACAATGGCCGCAAAATCAACGAATACCCGGCTGATCTGGGCGCGTATGAAGAGCCCAATATGGAAACTCTAAAAAAGCACGCCGAGGAATACCAAAAACTAGTGCAAAAATTTGACCGGCTTTTGACAGCGACCGCTATAGGCCGGGTTTTTCAGAATTTACGCGCAAACAACGAATTGTTTGATAAGCAGTTAGAAATGTTGGAGGACGAAATGTACCAGAAGGCGGCAGAACAGGGTTTGCCAGGAGTAGTGCTGCCCTTGAGCGATGAATATCTCGAGATTTACAGGATACTGGGCGGACAATAGCAAATACTTATATGCTCATGGTATAAAATTGCTGTTTGAGGGTATTCTTTTCCCAGCGCGACGTGATAATTTAAAAAAACGTGCAACGATTTTGGGTTGCTTACGAGTCGAGCTTAACAAGCGAAGCGAAGTTAAGCGAGACCCACAAGCACGCGAAGCGGGCGACGTGATAATTTAAAAAAACGTGCAACGATTTTGGGTTGCTTACGAGTCGAGCTTAACAAGCGAAGCGAAGTTAAGCGAGACCCACAAGCACGCGAAGCGGGCGACGTGATAATTTAAAAAAAACGTGCAACGATTTTGGGTTGCTTACGATATATTAGTAAGCATAAAACCTGAAACTCGAAAATGTTAGGAGTAAGGTATGTATCAGTATTTGCTTAAAGTGATTTCCGATATAGCAGGCCCGCCGGCTACAGGGAGAATTGTTAACCCAAATGTCCCGAATCCTCATAATAATGCAGGGCAGCCGGTTTTGGAAACAGCGCTGAGCCCGTATTTGAATGCGCTGGTTAAAGAAAGTAGTTATGTTAAAGGTTTTACACTGCAAGAAAATGGAATTGAGCCTAATATTTTCGCCTACAATATAGACGTGTTCGTAGAAGGATTAGGAAACCCTTTTAAAGGCGTAGTGATTTATCATGATGTTGATGTTGTTGGAGGAAAGAAAGGCGAGCCTTATCTGGCTGTGGTGAGGGACGCCGCCGGAAATCTGAAACTTTATCAGGCCAGTCCTGAAAATGTGGCAGCCGGAATAGATAGAATAGTTATTGGAGCTGAAATAACGAATAGCAGAGTGGAAACAGGTGCAAATGGGGAGATTACCGGAGCGGTGGTAGGGGTGGCGGATATTGTGCCGCACAACGATGGTCTGTCTGAAGCTGCCAGAATAGGAACTGGCGCGGCTGAGAGAATTACCGGAATAAATTATATCAATAATATTGATGGCGAGGCTCTTAGTGTAAAAGAAATAGAACGGCTGAGAGTTGCCGGACGTTTGGCGGAAATTCCCAATATAAGCGCTTATGTAGATGATGTAAATAAAATGTTGACGGAAACTCATTCTATTTCACTGCGGCATAGAGAGGGGCCGCTGGGAATAATCGACTGGGCGGAAAACGGATTGGAAGGCTTAAAAGAATTCTTAGTGCTCACTAAAGCTTATCCGCGCAAAGGAGTATCTTTTTTAGCTAATGCCACGGCCTTTTTGAGCGTGCTGACACCGCATCTGTCTATGCTTGGGAATCAGCAAGTCGCTCCTTTCTTTGCCCTTTTGTTCTTTCAATATTTTTATGGTTCGATTAATTATTTTAATAACAGTATGCGGCTTTTTGAGAAAGATAGTTATGAATCCAATATAAGCTCGGGCGAAAGTTTTGTGCAAAGGTTGAAACTGGACGAAAAAACGGCTGAGTATTTTAAGGATTTGTTTTCTAATGCCGCGTTAAAAAGCGGGAAATATAAGAATTTTATAAAACTGATAGAACACACCAAAGGAGCTGACGGCAAAGATCAAGTAAACTCTTTTGGCGAGAATGCCGGCATTACGGTGGAGAAATTTGCGGACGGCAAGATGACTTTAACTATCAATTATGGCATAGCCGACGAGAATAATGAGGTCTGGCGGCACTTTATCCAAGAAGATGTCCTGCAGACAGCCAGGGAACAATTGACCGATCTGAAAAGCAATTGGCCAAAATATAATGGCGGAGCAGTCCCTGCTGAGACTTCTCCCGAGTATGCGCAATATCTAAAGTCTCCCGAATATAAGGCTTATAAAAAAAGCGCTGAGGGAAAAAAATATAAAAGCCTGGAGGCTATCGTTGGCATTATGGAGTCTGTGTATAAACAATCTCAAATTCGCTTTCTCTTGCCGCAGGCCGGCCGCAGGCAGCGCGCGCGCGCTGGTTTTTGGCTTTTTGATTTGAAAGAGCTTGGCGTAAAAGACGGTTTTCAACTGGCGGGCGACTTGGCCGGCGGTTTGGGCGCTTATATCCATGAGCCTGGTAAAGAAACAGACAATCGGCGGCTTTTGCAGATCAATTATCATTTGAAAACCGCGGAATTGGAGAATCTAATAAAAGCTTTAAGCGCAAATGGCGCGGATGAAGCGGCGATACAGAAAATACGGATTGCTTACAAGATAGTTTCTCAAAACTTCTATGCGGATGCCCAGGGCAATCCAAATTACCAGATACCTGTAGATCAGCGCGCGACACAAGTGGCTACGGATCGGCTGACTTTTACTTCTGCTCCGGTGTGGGATGTTCTTCAAGATATTTACACTGCGGCTGAGCAGGAATTTCATACTTTTATGCGCCTGCAAAGCAATATTCAAAACAACAGCAACAATTCTCTGGATGACGCTCAATCTAGAGGTTTGGAAATAATGGGACGCGACACCGAAGCGTGGAAAAATGCGATGCGGGCTGTTTTGCTGGAAGGCGGTGTTACGGGAGAGTTGTTTGCGGCGGTGCAGGATTTAAAAAAGCAACTGGCAAATAAAACCGGCTTAACACAGGCTGGCGTCAATGCGGCTATTGATAGCGCGGCTTTTAAAGACAAGATTCGCGGAATCATAACGAATTATTTTTCAGCTGGCGGCGATCTAAATATCGGGGCTAGAGTCGACGGCATTTTAAAAGACCTGAAGCAGGAATTTACTATTGATGCAAACGGCAAACTGCAAACTAATGATTATGGCGTAGGGAACACTTTGTTTTATTATGTTCTCCTAAATGGCGCGGAAGCCGGACGGGATCTGCGCAGTGTGAACATATTTGAGTTTTTTACGCAGTTGGCTGATGCTTACGGCCGGCATATACCAATGTCGGCGATTTTGGCGGAAGCTGTAGCCAAAGCTTTTCCGTCCGATGATTATTCCCGCGATCAGATACGCAAAGCCCTGAATTTTTGTTATCTAAACGGCAATATGTTGCTGGATGAGCAGTTATACGTAGAGGACGGCCGTTACAAAGGCCGGCAGTTGTGCATAGACCCGCGCCGCGCCGAAGACAGAAATGCCAAAAAAGCAGATTCGGCGGTGTCGCTGGAGGATTATTTGATGGAGTTCTTCTTCGGAGATGCTGTAAAAGCGGAAGATTATAAAAAGCATCCTGAAAATATGTACAGCTTAAACAGGATAGATATTAAGAATTTCGTGAATATTTTAAATCATAAAATAGCTGTTCAAAAACGAGCGGAATACTTTGCCGAACTGACGTTTAAATTGAGAACCGGCGACTCGATGAGCCAAACGGAGATCGACAATTTGGTTACTATGCTTACCGAACGCTACAGCATGGAAGAATTTACGGCCAGGCAATTGATCGATTTTCTACAGACAGGGGCTGTGCGCGGCGCTATCGAGACCAGAACAATGGCTTATGAAAATGCTTTCATAGGCTTTGATAGATTAAATAATGTTAATTTTATGAGCGATTTCGCTCCGGAAAAGAAGCGGGATATTTACCTCGCTCTGATGGCCTATCAGAAATGGCAGACTGCTAAACATCATAATAAGAAACCTACTGCCGTGGAAGGGTTGGAAGCGGTTGATCCGGCAAGACTAAGAGACAAAATAGAGAGAGAGAATTTAAAACAAGAGTTAATCCAAGCGTTTGGTTCAGCAGAAATAGCGGAAGCTATGCTGAGCACAGACTTTTTTAATGCCGATAAAACTTCCGGCGGCATACGGTATACGTTCCGCGCCTCGATAGAGTATGACATCAGGCTGGCTTTTTGCCAGGCTATGCAGCGGCTGTATCACGACAATCGGGTGTATGTGCTGGAGCATCCTGCGAATGTAATGAATAAAGAGAAAATAGAGAAAAAAGAGGTTAAACTTTCGAATCAGGCGATCAAAATAATCAGCGAAAAACCGTTTAAGGGCGAGATAGAATTTGTGCATTCCAAAGATTTAGGAAATGGCAAACGTGAGGGCCAATTAATTGTTGCCGCTGCCAATTCCAAAGAGTTTTTGGATTTAATTATGAACCCGGGGTTGACTCCTGATGATCGCAACGAATTAATGAGAATCTATGAGGAGTATCATTATTTGAAAGCGGAATATGCGAAAGCGAAAGAGTCCTCAGGCGATAAAACGGTGCCCTTGTCTAAGGGAACGCTAGAATTGATCCGGAACAAATATAAAGATATTGTTTCTCCCAATGATGATAACAATGATGCAAAAAAAGTAATCTTGTCTTTTACAAATGATTCTTACAGCATGATTGCCCTGCTTTGCGATCCGAGCCTGGATAATGTGCAGGATGCGGAAGCGCTGCGCAAAGTGTTTGCGGACTATTTGGAAATAGCCGTGATCAACCGGACTATTGAGCTGAGCAAGGCGGCTTTTGCTGTGCTGGACGCGCATAGATTTAATGTAGCTGAAATGCGTGAGTACATGGACGAACTGGCGCGGGCAAACCCCTATTTGGCTACGCTGGAGCCTAGACTACAGTATCAACACGCCATGCGGGAAATGCATAAAAAAATACGCAATGAACTGGTAAATAGTTTTGGCGAATTTTTTGTCGGCCTAGAACAGGAAGCAGAAATGAATAAGCTGGTGGATACGCTGATGGACGCACTGGCTGAAGGCGAAGCGTTTCAAGAAGCTTCGACTAATGGCTTGCTGCAACAAACCAATATGCTGGTTTTAAGCGTGGCGCAGTTGCATAACAAAACAATAATGAACACGAACTCTGCTTTGGGAGAGATGACTAGAACCAGCAGAGATGAAGTCAATAGCTTGTTGAACAACCGTCCTGAAAAGGTAATCGAAACCTCGGAAGGCAAAACAGAACCAAACCCCCAAAGAGAGATTTTTGATATGTTCTATAACCTGCTTAAATCTTTTGGCGGAAAAAAACTGACCGGACTGGCCACCGGCGCTTACTGGACAGTGCCTTTTGATATCGCGGCGAAAGGCCTGGCTGGAGATGTGTACCGCGCTATGAATGATGAGAAAAGACACGCTGGTTTTGGCGTAAATCAAGGTGTTCGCGCTGCGTCCGATTTTGGCGAATATGTGGCCGAGACTGCTCTCGGCGGCCAAGAAGGGCATAATATGGTTGACATCAAGGGCAATGGAGACAGGCCGATAGCGATATTCTCCCTGGATAATATTGTCGGCGCCAGCAATATTCATCCCGTGCTGCTGGATCTGACCAGCCAAAAATTTATGCAGAACGGCAAAGTGCGTAGTATTTCGGATATGCATACACAGGGCTTTATCAGTAATGAAGCTTGGGATATGCAACAAGAGTATGAGGTCTTGCATGATCGGTTTCTGGAATTAACTAATGAGAGCCTCGGCCGTTTTCTTACTGCAGCAGAAGAGCGGGAATACCTGGATTTAGAGGCTAAATTTGACAGCGGCAAAATATTTGCTGACGCCGCAAAACAGCAGAAATATGAGGATTTTTTGATTTTGGCCGGAGCTGCCGGAAAAGACTGGAAAGAATTAAACGGTCATGAGACGCGGGTTTTGAATGATTGTGCCGCGCAATATTTGCGTAAGATATTTGAGGCCGCCGGCTTGCCGTCTGCTGCGGAAGGGCATTGGAGCGAATATGATTTGCAAAAAATCATTGATAGCGCCAAAGATTTATTGGCTGCGGAGAATGATTTCCGGACCGCATTGGATGAGCTTTTGGCTACGCCGGAGATCGGCCTGAATAGAGACACGGCGATGGTAGCTGTGGATATGCTGTATAAAACATTTTTAGAAGAAGGAAATGACAATAAAGCGCTCAAAGTAGCCGGCAGCAAAGATGATCTTGGCAAACTGCAGTCCGCAGGGTTTATAGCGATAGATCCGCGGTTGTTTATTACAAAGTATCATGAGTTGCAAAACGGCAAAGGACACAGTATCAAAGGGACAGACAAGGATCAGCCGGATCTAAATTATTTGACGTCAAACACTCTAGGTGATTATATTTTTGCGGCGGCGGATCAGGCTGTTAATTCTGGCTGGCAGACGGAGGCAAGAGAGGCCACGGGCGAGCCGGAAACGATGTTTTGGCTGGACAGACCGGCAGTCTCGATGGACAGCACTTTGAAGCCGGATACTCTGACCATGGCTTTTACCGGACGGACGCCTTTTGAGAATATGCAGAAGTTGATTAAAACGGTTATTCAGTACTGGCGTGAACGGAATGGCGCATATGATCTGAAGACAACTTGGAAAAGATATAAAGAAGAAATGATGTACGACACTATCTCCGCTACGTTCCAGAATATGTGGTATCGCGGCAATCTTTATCCTTTTTTGCCGGTTTTAGATCAAGTGTTTGCTGAAATGGATAAACTCGATATAAAAAATGCGCAAGGCCAGACGGTAAAAATGTTTTCGCAGAATAATTTGCGCGAACTTTTTGATCTGGATAATAATGGAACTTACAACTATAACCATGAGTTGGACATGCAGCGCAATGGCAACAAAAAGCTGGATGAGATTTTTAAACAGGTAATGGAAAAAATACTGGATAAGAATAATCCCAATCCTCTATTTGTTGTGGGCAGCCGGGAATGGCAGACGCTGGTCTTGACCAATGCCGCCGAAGTAACCATCCGGGAAAAAATTGACGCGGTAGTGCAGGGCACTTTGGATAAAGATTTCAAAACTTATTTATTTTATCTAGAGGGCGTTTACAATCTCTGGAAGCCGCGCTTGGACGGTACGCTGGTCAATGTCAACAGTATTCTAGCGCAAGCCGAACAGGAAATGATGTATACGCTTTTCAATAGTCTCCAGCTCGGCGGACATGTGGATATGCAAATGTTTAATTACATTGCCGCTTATGTGCAGGGACAGATGGGCTGGGAGCAGGACCAGGGCTGTTCCAATTTCCATCTGCTTAAATGGGATGCTTATTTTCATATGACCCGTATGGCTCTGGAGTTTGCCGCGGCGCCGGCAAATACTCCGCCCAATCTGCGAACCAAATTTATGGTGGAGACACTGCCTTATCTGAGCAGCACAGGGATCATGATGGGGCTGGCTTTAGTCTTGTCCGCTCTGAACGCGCCAATGCTGCTGAGCGCCGGTGCACTGCCTGTGGCGCTGCATCAGATGCTGACCAAGTTTGTGCCTCGGTTTCAAGATTGGATACGCGCCAAAGCGAAGACCACTGAATTATCGGTTAATGCTTTTTATCCCAGTGTCTTGCGCTGGACTCTGGATCTCGTAAAAAAATATTCCGCGGTGGAGGATGCGCGTTCGCAGACAGAGCAAATTAAATGTTATGACGCTTATGGCCGGCATATCTTTACCATACCCGGCGGCGCTATCGCGGAAGGCGATTGGGCAGTGGCTTATGGCCAAATGTTCCGCTGGTTTGGGGCGGACACCGAGCTGCGGGTCGTGGAAGGAATAGACGGCAAGCGGTATGAATTGCAAATTAAAAGCAAGAGACTATCCAACGCTATTTACCGCCGTTATGTGCAGCATTATAAAGAGGCCGAACAGCATGTGCAGTTTCCCTTGTCCACAAACTACAATTTGCGCTTCCCGACCTTGATGATGACCACGCCGCTGGTGGGCATGTCGATGTTTAATTTTAAATCTTCTTTCTTGTCCAACGGTTTGGGAGGCGTGTTTGGCGCTTTGGGCGTTTCGCCTGAATCTTCCCAGCAGTTTGGCTCGTATGGTGCGATAGGTCTGGTTTCCGCTCTGGCCTTGGTTCATTATTATGGGATACAAAATCAGATCAAACAGACTTACGCCAGCTCGGGCGTAACAGAACGGGCGGCGCAGATGGCGGAAGACCGCGCCAATCTTAATGACGGCAAAATGATCGACACCCGTCTGGAAAATGTGCTGGTTTCTTTTTCCAAAGCGGCGTTTAACACTACAGAGCCGCTGGCTATTCCGGAGTACAAATCTTTTGACGAATTTTATCTAAACCGCGCGGAGAATGATCTGGCAAAACTAAAAGCAGCGGTGAGTGCCCTGAATTTGATGACGGATAATACCGGACATATTGCTGCTCGAGAGGAATTGTTCGGCCATAAGCTTAGCCGGATACGGCACTGGTGGAAATTGCATGCTCCGAATGGCGCATTTAATGTGTCTGTCGGGCTGCCCATAGCCACCGCGATTGGTTTGGGTATACAGCATTTTGCTTATGGCACAGAGCCTCTGATGATACCGCTGCTGGCAGCGGGTTTTGCTGTGCCTTGGTTTGCAAAGCTTTCGCAGAAAAAACTCTTTCTAAGTCCAAAATCCTATATGAATGAACACGGACTGGTAGGCGTGGCAGGCAAGAAAAAATATGAAGGCACAATAGAATAGACGGCTTCAGGAGGCAGGACAATGATTGTCTTTAGAAAATTGATCGGACAAAAAGACCGGCTGCTGCCGGGCGGAAGCGGCAAGCCGCCTTTGGCTGCGGTTGGCGCTGCGTACGCCGCCGCTGCTTTGGTTGTCAGCGGCTGCTCAAGTGAGGCTGAGGATTCCGCCGCGCTTCAAGATGTATTAAAGATTGAAGTTTTTGACAAACTGTCTCTGGAAAAAGCGTGCCAGATTTCTTTGCAGGGGACTTGGGATACGGTTGTAAACAATGATTCTAAAGTTAACGGCCTATTGGTGAAAATAAATAACGCCGCCGGCCAGCCTGTCTATTTCTTTCGGGAAAGCATAAAAATTTTGGCTGAATTTACTGACGCGGATTCCGCTGCCAGAAAAATCGCGCAGGATGTTGTCTCGGAGGGCAGCGCCTACTGGCTGCGCAATGCCGCCGGATTGGTTTATGCCGGAGTGTCTGCCGAAGCCAGCCGGGAATTTTTTATCAGAACAAAACGCGGTATAGATATGCTGACCGAACTGCCGGGCTGCTCCGGTGTTTTTCCGGCTTGGGCGGCGCGGATTGTGTCTGGAGAAATAACTTTAAATCCGGACAAGCCGGGGCCGCAAAATTCCGCGTCTGACGCTGATCATGACTATGTGATGGCTTTGCTGGCGGCGAGAGCCAACTTGGAAAATAAAATTTGGCATGAGGATACCGAGCTGAATATTCAGTTGATTGATGCTTGGCTTGCGGAATTGCTGCCGGCCTTGTACGACGAATACATTGAGCCGGGTAAGGCGAATGGTCTTTATGTGTTGAAGCCTTCGGAAGATTATGGCGAGGATATAACCCAGACAAATTATCGGTTGGATTATCTTTCGCCGGAAACCTGCTTTGCGATCGAAAAATATCTGCGTGATACAGATCCCAAGACAGCGGATAAATGGCGGACTATCGGGGAAAACAGCATGGAAATATACCTGACTTGTCTGACCCAGCCAGGATTAGGCGTTGTGCCGGCCGAAGCTACATTGAGCTGGGAGGCTGGAAAATTAAAGATCGACCCCAATGGCACCTGGCAGACTTGGGACGGCATCCGCGCGCCGAGCCGTATTGCCGCCGCTCTCCCGTATCTGGGCGAGGAATGGCTGAATGCGCATAGGGCTGTTCTGACCGCTTATTTGCAGCGCTGGAATGACGGCTATACGGTAAAAGAATTGGATGCGTCCGCGTACTTGTCCCTGGCGGTGCATCTGGGTGAAAATGAAATAGCCAGGACAATCGCGCAGACCTTGGGCGGCGGTTTCAGCGCAAAAGGTGTTTATGCCGAAACGCATAAATATTTTGAAACATCTTTGATAACTAAAAATTTGCTAGAGCTGTTTTATCCTTATGGATTGAAAGCCAGAATAGAGCCGCAGATAACTCACAATTCTGCTGAATTGGACAAAGTGAAACAGGGCAGCTTTGTGGTGGATGAGGCGGAAAGGTTTTATCGTAAATTTGGCGACACTGGATATGTTTACAATAATGATCCTGTGCCGGTAGATATGGGCAATGGCTATATGATTTCCCTAAAGGAATTTGTGCCGGCAGGTTACGATCTGATCAATAGTGAAAGCTTGGTTTATGGCCTGATGGATGCGCTGGCTGATTTTGTGCGGAACGATCAGGATATGAAGGCAGCCGATAGGATAAAAAGTTTAATCAATACAATATATTTATTGTGCCAGGAAAATCATCAAGAAACCAACACGACTTTGCGGCTGCTGCCCTGGGCGGCTATGTCCAATGGCCTGGATTTTCAGATTATTCAGAGGCCAAATGTGCAGAATTACGGCAATGCCTCAGCTTCTGATGCCGACCTGCTGCTGATCGCTACTTTAATTAAGATCAAAGAAATAATTAAGGTCAAAGAAAATAGCGCCAGAATCGGCCTGGATAAAAATATTCTGGATTACTTTATCCATCGATATACGGATAATTTTGTGGAGCGCGTGCTAAAAACTTATAGAGGCGCGGACAAAAAGCTTCATTTTATTATGACCGCCGGCGGCTTGGTTACTGTGGATAAAGACCCTTTGACCGGCGAGCCGCTGTACCGAATCAACACTTCATATATCAATTATGGAGCTATGCAAGTGATCAAACAATATTTTGCCCAGGAGTCCAGAAATGGTATCTGGACGGCAACCGGTTTGGGACAGGGTAGTCTCGCTGATTATTCAAGCTATGCCGAGGTTTTTGCCCAATTAGAAAATGACACTAGAGCGTTAATGGCTTTGCTTACTTCAGACGAAAATTTTCCCTTGTCTTTGGGAAAAGATTTTCCTGAGGTGGTTTATGTGCGCGCTTCAGCGGCGAACGGCTTGGAGGTATTAAAAGAAGACAGCGCTGAAAAGGACGAGAGGTACAAACCGTATCAGCCGCAAAAGGACAATGTAGCCGGCTGGCGTCTGGCGCTGAATGGGCTGGTCCCGACAGACAGTGTTTGGGGCGAATCTTTTAACTCTGCGTACGACGGCCAAAGATATTACCACTACTATCTGAAAAATTTAATAGACAAACTGGATTTTTCCGGCGGCGCGGCGGGAAAACTGGATTTTACAACTACCAGCGCTCGATACAGCTTGAATGACACCATATACAATAACGGCTGGCTGGCCGGAATCCAACATCATATTGTCTCCAATATTATTCCGTTGGGACAATTTTCTCTCAGACGCGACGAAATGTTTCCAAGTGTGAATTATAAGCCGCCGTTTGCTTACAGAGAAAACGCGGCGCTGCAAAACTGGTATAGCTCGACCTCGCCGGAAAAACTCTATAAATTGGGGTTGACTGGCTTGAGAGACGGCATGAAATATGCCATTGATCTGAAAAGCGACACCGCGCATATTTATAAAGGCTTTGAAGTTTATCGGACTATGATTTTGGCGGGATTAGAGATGCTGCCTGATAATGCTGACGCTGTTTCTTATATTGGCCAGCAGATTTATATGGTGGATAATTATTTAGAGGCTTTGATCAACCGCGGCTGGGACGACGACCGGATCATCCAGGAGATAAATGTCCTGCTGGCTATCGCCGATCAAAAAGAAGCGAGCTTGCAGCATCCGATAGTAAAAGCGCTGTGGGGGCACAAGCTCCTGCGTTACGCTTCTTTGCCTCCTTATGAAAGGGAGCTGCTGAAAACGGCGGCTGTGGAATACGGCTGGGCTGAATTGATTGATGCTAAAACCGGCCAGCCGCCGACAGAAGCTGCTCGGCCTGAGGATATTGTGGTTCAGCCGAAGCCGGACAGTGTTTATGACCGCCTGCAAAATCCGCCCCAGGATCAGTTTACCTCTACTCGTCTTTGGCTGGATTGGGAAAGCAAGCATCTCGATACGGCGGCAACCAATGGGCGCGGGGAATATGTTTTGACGCTAAATGACCTTAAAGATAAAAATAAAAAAGTCTTTTGGGGCATCGGCCTTAATTTGGCTGGAAGCACGCAGCGGCAGAGAGATTTGCTGGCCGAATATGCAGCCAGAAGGGATGTCTGGAATATAATCCAGGCCAACTCTCCGGCGGAGACCGAGGAACAGATCAAAAAACTGCAAAAAGAGTTGATGGATTATATAAATAAACAGCCGCAGGAATCCAGAAAAATTTGTTTAAGTCCGCTTATTTTTCCGGCGGATAGGCCTGACCAGCGCGGTGTAAATTTGATCGACAGTTCGATAAATGAATATTTTATTCGAGATGTTCTGGAAAATCCAGCCAAGTATGATCTCCATCCAGAGGAAGAAGGAAAACAAGACATTTACGCTGATATATATAAAATGCTCTGGGAAGCTTATGTGTTAATACAGTACAGAGCGGTAGATGCTCTGCTAAAACAGTTTAGAGAGAATGCCGATTCGATAACTTCTGACAATGCGGCGGCGCTGAATCATAATTTGGCCAAGCTGCTGTCCGCACTGGATCTGGCCAAACAGACTGGTGTCAGCGGTTTTGAGGCTTTCTTGTTGCCGGACGATAAAGAGTTTCTAAATCTTTTTGCCTCCAAACAATATAATGTTTTTCTGGATAAGTATTCAGGCCGATTTGTCAGCGCTTTGCGCGGTATTCTCAATAATCTTTACTGGCCGGCCAGGAATCTGGAGCAGTTGCTGCGTAAAACGCCGTCTGATCTGTCCAGCCCGGCGGCGCAGGCTGAAGCGGAGAGATATGCGGAATTAGCAGGACATCAGGAATTGTACCAAAAAATTAAACCGGCTGTGCTTAATCTGATAAACTGGTATAAAGAACTTAACACTAATTGGGCGGAAAATATCGGCCTGCGCGTGCAGATGCGCGGTATCGAACTGCGCGAAACGTCAGAGCTGGATATTAACGAGGTTGTGGCGGAACTGCATGAACTGCAAAACATGGCGGATATTTACGGCGAGGATGAGGCCTATGCGCAGTGTAAGCTCATAGAGGCGGAGTTGTGTTTGAAATCTATTTACACAGGGTCTGACGAGTATGGAAATGAGAAAAACGGGTATGATTATTATCTAGATATGGTTGAAGATCCTAAGATGTATAAATATTGGTATATTGAAGACTCACTAACAAATATGGGGCCTTTTATAAAAGGGCAATATGAGAAAGGCGAAAGAACAGAAACTGGCTCAGATATAGAGCCAAATGGTGTAAGTATTCCTGATCTTCCGCCGCTGTTAGATATCAGCGATTAGATTGTTTGTAAGGAAGTGTGATTATGGCAGATGTTGTGCTCAATAATGATGGTTATTTAAGCAGCAGAGAGTACGAGCTTCTTTTACGACGCCAGAAATTGCCGTCTGCGGATAAAAATGACGCCGGAAATATTAAAGAACTTACGGGCGGATTAAATTATGATGATTTTATTCAAAGTATTTTTGATGAAGCGAAAAATCTTGATTTAACAAAAAAAAGAGAATCTCTGACGAATTTAAAAGAGATTTGCGGCAATTCTATGGAGAGTAATTCCCGTTATAATGCAGATCAACGAATTTCGCTTTACTATGCTTTAATCAGTTGGACTATGCAGAGCGGCGATTATACGCAAGCCAAGAAACTGCTGCACAATCTTAACCCTGATCTCAAAAAGCTTGAAGAATTTAATAGTGATGTATTTAATACAGAGGCCAACACATACAATCCGCCCCTTACTCTTCTTAAAAATCTAACTATAGGCGTTGATTCTTATTCTGATAAACAAATGTGGTTTGTTTCCATGTTAATAGAATTGGCAGAGAAAGGGCAGATTGCCAGCCTAAATGATGATCTGATTAAAATTTTAAATTCTTTGATAAGAGATGCCACTGGTGATTTAAAGACTTTCTTTCAAAATGCTAAAGAATATTTACGGCTCAAAATTCAAGTTGATTATGTTGCCGCAGACTGGAGAAATTTGTACGCTAAGACTATCGTAGTTAGAGATAAACAGGACACCTTGGATTTTTTAAACAAATTCTTGCGCGTGAAAGTTTTGACAGAAATTATGACTAATGACCCAGATCCTAATCGATACTTCACAGAAACAGAAAATATTAACTTGGGTGATTGGAAAAATAGACTTTCAAATGAAGCGCCAAAGGCTATAAGCAATGCCCAGGAACGTATAAGAATACTTATCGATTATTATTGGGAAACTATAGGGAATCTAAATAGTAATCAGGCGAGAGAAATGAGAGATACTCTGGTAAGAGAACGAGATAAGAGTTTGGACAATTTGGCTTTGTGGCAGCAGATAAGCGGCGTGTTGACCCAATATTTTATACTTTTGGCTGAAACTTACAAAACGCAAGGGAATTATACAGCTCTGGCCACTCATCTCGATTGGGCGGAATCCAAAATTTTTCAGCCTCTGGAGAAAGACAAAGACAGAAGAGTTAAATCCCTGCGGGACAAAGAAGGCCACTATATGGCTAAATTTATAGATTTTGCCAGAGTAGATGCTGCCTTGCTGCGCGCCAAAGCAGCGCCTACAGACCAAAATATACCCGCTGTCTTAACACAGGTGCAGACGTTGGAAGGACAATACCAGTCAACGCTTTTGCCGGCGGATAGACAAAGACTGCATTATGCCCGCGCGGATTATTATCAGCTGTGCATCAAGCAAGCGGAAAAAGCCGGTAATAAAACGCTGGCCAATAGTTATAGAAATGAGCAGTTAGAACGGCTGACCGGTACTGTATTGACTATAAACGAATCGGTTAATAACGTCAGCGCTGTTTTAAATACTAGTTATCGAAAAAATACACAGTCCTTGCTTGGCGAGGATAAGAAATTTTTCTTGAATGCCCTTTGCGAAGCGGCGGAGCTGCATACAGGGCTGAAAAACAAAGCTACAGCTGAAAAATATTATAATGTAATTTTGAGACAGAGCAGTGAGTTGGCTGGTTTGTTAAATTCTTACGCCAATAAAACAGCGTTTAGTGAATTAGAATCCCGCTTTCTCATCCTTGCTGCGCAATTTATTGTCCCGTCTAAGAACGCAAGGCCTATTTTGGAGAAAATTACCGCGGTTTGCCCGCCTAATTCCGACGCCTATATCGGCGCACAAAAAATGCTGGAAGCTTACAAATTCGTTGACCTTTTGGATAGGTTGGAGATATGCAAAAAAACCGGAGAGTGGCAGAAAGGTCTGGCTGATATTGACGAGGCGTACCAGAAAAAGATTTTTAATGTGCCTGATAATGCGGACGACGACAGAGCACGTAAAGAGGAATTAGTTTTCCAAATCGCCGAGTTTCAGGAGCTGCGCGCCGCGGCTGACCGCACTTATTCTCCGGCTGTGTGGATCGGCGATCTGCCGGCAAAGATAAACGACACGCTGGGGAATACGACGCTGAATGATATTGGCATAGATAACACTCCGCCCAATCAGCAGCGCAGAATGTATCTCGAGTTATCAGCTTTGAGCCGCCGGAAAGATTACGCCGGTATTTTACGCCTGCTGAATAAATTTTTTGTGAATGATGTTAACTCCAAAATCTCTTTGCGCGGGCTGGATAACATAGGAACGCCAAGTGTTAATTATCTGATAGACGGCAACAATAATAAAAATGAAAACGAAACTCCTGAAGAGCAGAATGCCCGCTTCCGCGACAACCTCGCCTGCGCCTATCTGGAAGCGCTGAATACTTTGCGAACTTCCGAACAGACTGTGCCGGCCAATGTTTTTGCGCCAAGCGATTTGGCCGCGGCGTTCAGCTCTCGTTTCTCGACAACGCGTTTATTCGGCGTGAATGGACAAGACGGTATTTTGCACAAAAAAGACGAAACTGGCCAGACGGCGGACTGGACAGATACCGAGCGGCGGATCATGTTTCTCGCCGCGCAGTGTCTTAAAAATTGGCCAAAAGATATTTCCCAAAAAGAAGTTTACGAGGAAATTATCAGGCGTTATCCGCTGCCGTCGCCGTTGGGCTACACGCCGGTCAATGGAGTTCTGCAGACTTATTATTACAATTCCGACGCCAAGCGCGCCTACTGGGAAGCCCAAGCCGGTCTGGTCAATTATTACGCTAAACAAAAGAATTTTGACGAGCAAAAAACAGTGTTTGCTAAAATCGAGGCTGAATACAAAAACCGCGTTAATCCGCAAAGCGTTACTAGTTATGCCGCTGATGCCGCCTATATCAAAAATCTTTATTTCAATGCGCTGTTGATGCAATGCCTGTCCGATCTGGAGCAAGAAAACCGGGCTGCAGCCCTGAAAAATCTGCAAACCTGGAAAACGCTGCGAAATGATGTTGATATTTATAAACAATTAACTGACGCCGACCGCGAACGGCATACTTATACTCTGGTGGAAATGCTGACCCGTGCGGCTATGCTGTTGGACACGCAGGAAGACCGGCCGCAGGCTGCGCTCGACGAATTGCTGGGGATTTACAGGAACGAAGAATACAATTTGTCTCGACCACAAACTGCCGCCGCCAAACTCTGCGCCGACATTATCCGCGGCAATGTCGCGGCGCTGGTCGCTGCGAATAAAGAAAAAACTATTGCGCGTCAGCGTCTGGTCTGGCCTGAAGGACCTGACGGCATTTCTAGAGATTACTTTACGACTGGTTTGGCGGATAATAATTATGAAAAACTAGAGGATAATTATAAGGAACTGACGCATAGTTACGAGAAGCGTTTATTTATCTCTTTTCTGCTCAATCAAGCCAAGCTGGGTGATCAACAAGCGTTTAAGCTTTTGCAGGCTTTGCTGGACAGGGAACAAACCAAAGAAGACGTCGGAGAAGATTTCTTTAAACAGATTGAGCAGCGCTTTGAGTTAGATACGGCGTGGAATTCTCTGGACGCTGAATACCGCGGCTATCAGCCTGAAAATATCGATGCTGAAAGTATTGCCAAAAAATATCTGGCTTCCTCGTATTCCGCCAACACACGCGACGAAGCGGAAGATTTGCTCCGCCTGGCTTGGTCAAAAGGCGCTGATCCGCAGAAAGCAATATTGGACGATGGCCAGACCAGAGGTTATGCCGCGCTAATTGTTGAGCCGATAGATTTTGCCGACAAACGTGTGCGCGGCGCTTTGGATAATCTGATTTCGTTGTACGCTTACAAGCCTCAAACACGCGATGCCGAACAAAACAAAGGCAAACTAGACGCTTTAGTGAAAAGTTTACAGGCCGCTTATGATAGGGCATCTAACGATTTACGCGGCAAAGAATTGTATGTCAAAGCTCTGCTAGCGCAGGCGGAAACTTATTATCGGCGGAAAAATATGACTGAAAAGGAAAAAGTACTGGAGATAGAAAAAGCGCTGGATATAGTAAAAAGTCTTTTAGCCGAAGAGATTAGTATTCCCGAAAAAACCGCGCAGTATTATGTTTACTGCGAACAACGCATCCGTCTATCCTTGAGGCAAGCGCAGGACAGCAATAAAACGCCGCTGGAAATTGACCGCGCTTTGGAAACTTTGCGTCAGGAGTTCAATTTGATTAGTCCTGACGATTTTCCGACCAATTTGACCGAAAAATTATTAAATTCTTTTATTACAATCAACAAACCTGGCCTTACAGATAAAGAGATTGCCGCTGTCCTGACGGATTTGGGCAAGAATTTCGAAGACTGCTTTAAGGATTTTGGCGAAGACCCCAAAAAAGACATTGAAGCCTGCCGAGAATTTTTTGAGAATATTTGCCAGACCAATTATCAGCGCCGTTTATTTATCAGCATTTTGTGCAGTCTCGCGAATGAGACATCTGCGGCGCTTGATCCTGATACCGAGAGTGAGCGTGCGGCTCTCATTCAGCATGGCGACAATGATGTCTATGAGCAGGCCGTCGAAGCTCTGCTGCTGGATAGTGAATATCTGCCTACAGCCCTGGCGCTGGAACTTCTGGGTTCAGAATTTGCGGAGACGATCAAGCCGCGTCTGCGTCTGAACATGGCCTGGCGTGGACTGACCGGTGAAAATAAGGAATCTGTCGATCATGTGATCTCACCCGATTGGCTGACGGTAGCTGCTGAAGTGGTTGAAGATATTGATATTTTGACCGCGGCCAATCCGACGCTAAAAGCCGAATTGCAAGACGAAGTTAATTCTTTGCGTTATTTTGTCCTGATTAAGAGTAAAGATACCGAGAACATCAATACAGCTTTGCAAGATTATTACCTACCGCGAATTGCAAATGGTATTGCGGACGCGGACGAAAAAACTCTGGTGATTGGCGCTTATGCCTATGATTTGCGTGATTACACTGCGGCATTGAGTTATATTGATAAAAATATTCAATATACTGACGAAAGAGACATTCAATCTGACACCGCGCTTGACCCAATACTTTTCTCTATAGTGGTGGACTGTTGGAGCAAACAAGAGCCAAAGAAGGACATACCCGAAGCCATGGTGCAGCAATACATCAAGGCCATTCAAACCCGGCCAGAACTTTACGCTAACGACAAAGCCAAGACCGCGCTGGCCAATATCGTCTGCGCTTATGTTGCGCAACAATTGGAAAACGGCAAGGCAGATGCCGCCGGCTGGCTGGACAGCATTCTTACTGATTTGGAACACTCCTCGCTGACGCGCTCATATATTGAAAACAGAATAAAAACGCTTCAAGCCAAAGCGCGGATCATACAAAATAAATATACAGAAGCGAGCAAACTTTTGCATGAGGTTTTGGAAAAATTTACAAAACCAGCAGAATTGGAAGCCTATAAGGATAAGTTAGAACCGCAGCCTTTTGCTTATATTCACAACGACGCTCTACGGCAACTGGCGCAGGTCAAAGAAGCGCAAGGTGATTATAAAACCGCGCTGGATTTTCTAGATAAATTGCCAGAGACAGAGGAAAAATATCCCGGCGATGATCCAAAAGAAAAAACCCGGGCCTGGCTTTATGACCGGCTGCAGAGCGCCGGCATCCTAATGAAGCAGGGCAAATATCCGGAAGCGGAAACCAAATTGCAGACCGTGCGGGAGCAGAATACTCAATTTACAACCGCGGATGACCGCGGCTTGGTTTATTTTAAATTGCTGGATTTGGCGCTGGCTGAGGCGCGGCAGGCGGAGACTCGGCCAGGATCAGAATTGCGGAGCGCCGCCGAAGGCTGGCTGGCAGACCTGGACGCTCTCGGCCTGCGCCGGCCGGAAAATATTTTCTTGCGGGAAATCCAGCGCGCGGCCTGCCGCAAACTGCTGTCGTCCGCCGCGCCGGAGACGCTGTACACCGCGGCGAAAAAAGCGCTGGCTGCTGTGCCGGCCGGACCGAAACGCGAGGCTTATGCGGATTTGCTGGACGAGCTGCAAGCCTATGCAGATTTAGAGAGCCGGAGTTATTTGCGGCCGGACAGCGGCACGAGCATTGCGCCGGCCGAGCTGCCGGAGTATTTTGAACCGGCGGACGGCTTGGCCGCTGAGGAGCATGCGCTGACTCTGCGGACTATTTATCTCAACAGTCTGCTCACCGCCGGCGACACCGCTGTTTTAACCAAAATAAACGACGATCTAAGCCGGCTCGAGACCGAGCTTGCCAAAACAGACAGCGCCGCGGACAGTGAAGGCCTGCGGCTGGCTTTGCAAAAATACCGGGCTGAGCTGAATTTATTGAAATACAGTTTTCTAAAAACCCATTTCCAATACGACAAAGACGGCAGGGAAATTACCGAGCGTTGGCCTGAGGAAAAAGTGCGCGGCTCTTGGTCAGAGCTGCCGCCGGTTTTTGCCGTTGATTTTGAAAAACGCTTTGCCGATTTGCTGCAAACTTCCGGCAGCGACACGCCGCCGTATAATATTTTGGAAGAAAAAACCAGCGAACGGCTGGCTGATTTTGACCAGGCTGAGGACGACGCTTCTGCAAAACTGGAGTTCTGGGAGTACAAGAAAAAAATTGACGATTTGTTAAATGATCTTGTGGCTTTGGGCGGCAGTTCGCTGGCGGGTGCGCCGGAACTGGCGCAGGCGGTCTGCGCCTTGTACGGCTTTGACCCCGCTCTGGCCGAAGCCGAGATTATAGCAAACGGCCAAGAGCCGCGCGGCGGCATTCTGGCCATAGTTCGCGCTTTCCGCGCGCAGTTTAAACCGCAGTTTGACGCCGGATTGGATTTCACCGCTGAGGAAAAAGGCTACGGCTATTATTTGCTTTCGCGGCTTTTGATTAAAGAAGAGAAAGATGTGTCCCGGCTGCTGGAAATCTTGGTGGACGGACATTATTTAGACGGCAAATCCGGCGGCTATTATGCGGAGTCCGGCGCGCTGCTGATTGATTTTTGGAATAAACAAATCAAGCGCAACAGCGAAAACAAACTGCCGCAGGCAGAATGGAACGCCGTTTTGTGGGATTTGTCTGTAAGAAAAAAACAGTCCGGCTCAGACTTTCTGCCGGACATTGAGTACACGCCGCGCGGCGGCAATATAGTTTCCAATTACGGCGAAATGAGCTTGACCAAAAATTTAGAAAAAAAGATCAAAATTGCGGAAAGAGAGACAGCGCTTGATCTGCCGTCCGGCTTTGCGGAGTGGAAAGAGAAATACAAAGACCGGCTGACTATGGCTTTGACCGGCAAATACCAATATACCGCCGGCAAAATGCTGCTGGATTATATTGGCGTTTTGATTCGGCGGCGCGCTGAAGAGCAGTTTGTTCCTAAACTGGGCGAATTGCAGCAAAAGATCGAGCTGTTGTTTGATTTTGTAGATGATTTTATCAATGCTTTGCCGCCGGACGAGCTGGCCGCCGGCACGTATTATTATTATCAGCTCAGAACGGCGGTCCTGAAAACCCAGTATTCCCTGGCGGCTTTGCCTGACGGAGATCAGACAAATGTTTGGAGCGGATATAAAACTGCTTTGACTCAAAATTTAAATGAGGTGCGGACTCTTTTGCTGGACAGAAAAGATGTTCTGGATGCTGCCGCGGTTCAGAACGCGGAAAGCGCTTTGCTGCAGTATTTGTTGACGGTCTGGGACCAGCCGGCCGCTGCCGAAATTGATTCCAGCCAATTGCCGGAAGAAGCTTACTATCTCTATGTGGATTTGTTCTATCGTTTTATCGAGGCGCTGTTGATCCAGTATGGGAAATTGAACAAGACCGAAAAAAATCATCTTGATACAGCGATCTCTGTATTTGGAAGCATACTCCAGGAGGAACACACCGGACTGCCTTATCTGAAAAATAATCTTGGCAATGCGGCGAGCCGGCTGACAATCGGGCTGCGTTATTTGTTCGACTGGATCGAGTCCGGTAGTAAATCGACCTGGGATACTATTACGACTAACCCAGGGGCTGCCGATGGCGGACAAAAAAACGAAGGTAATACTTCCGATTCCTCAAGCACAATGCAGATACACACTTTGGAGCTTCCCCTGTCTTATACGCCGCTTGATTGGCTGACTTTACGCGCCACCGCCGGCGTTAGTTTCTTTAATACTGACTTCAATGAATCGATGACACGATTTGAGCGGCGCGAGGGCATGCCGCAGCCATACCCCGACAACGGCGGGCGTCCTCCGCTTAATCTGGAGGAGTTTAAATTCTCTAAATTTGGGCTGGGCGTGGATTTGGCTACGCCGACCCTGGGCTGGTGGACAGGTTCGTATAGCGCGGATGTGTGGTGGAATCAGACTCCGCAGCTGCGTTCGCCCATTGCCGCGCAGCGTTACGGCGAGGATGTTTTCTGGAATCAACAGCTGGGGATTAGCGCTTTTGTGGGCAATAAATTTAACCTTGTGCCGAATTCCTTGACCTTCGATATCGATGAGGCGGCTAGCTTTAATCAAACCGCCCGCATCGAAGCTGTTGAGGATTACCGGGGCTACCGAGAAACAAGGGTTTTGGATTCAGTATTCCAAAACCGCCTGACCGGACGCTTGAATTTTTCTTTTGGTCAGGGCTGGTCTGCTTACGCTGGCGGCGGCTGGCTGTTTGAGAACGCTCAGGACAGGCGCAGTCTTTGGGAAGGCAATATTCGTAACGGCTGGCTGGGGGAGCTGGGCTTGTCTTATTACGGCGAGTCGCTGACCTGGGGGCTGGATTTAAATGCCAGCATGCTGGGACGGGCTTTGAACGCAGGGCTTGGTCTGCGCCTAGAGCCGTTCAGTTGGCGAGGCGTTAGTTTGTTGGCCGGAGTAAGTTATGGTTACTACCCGGAGGTTACTCTGAGCAGACAAAACACAATTCTGAATAATGGCATGCCGACAGTTACCAAGACGACGGAAACACAGTCTGCACAAAAAAACTGGAAAGGATTTTTGGGTTTTAACTGGAATATTGGCGGCGGCAGAAAAAACTAGCCGCGGCTGCAATAAAGGGCAGCTAATTACGATATCTATATAGATAGAAAGAGAGGGAATATGTTATTACTTAAACTTATAGCTGATAAAGGCCAACCGCACAATACGCCCGCTGCGCCGGGCGGCAATCCGGATCCGCCCAAAAAATCAAACGTGGTGAAAGCGGCTGAAGCGGCTGTTTTTGCTGCTTTGGCGGGAACTACAATTAGCTGCACTAATGTTTTGGGGCAGGAAGAAGAGATCTATAATGCGCCGCCTGAAACCACTGGATATGCCGATCAGGGCTTACCTTACGGCAGTATCGAAATCAAGACGGCCGAAGGCGCTAACAACGCGTTTATTGTAACCGTGCGCAACAGCCGCAAGCAGGAAGATGAGAATACTCCGGAGAAAGATGTAACCGGCTTAAAAATTCTGCTGAATGAGTTTTATAAAAAATATCCCAATGCGGAAAGCATTACTTTTACATTTGAGGATCTGGGCAATTTTGATTTTACCCGGCTGATAGTCAGTCTGCTGGATAAAAACACCAGAGATTATGAATATCTGGGCGATAACAGCCGTCCGGAGTACGAACAAGTCATGCAGGGCGCGATTTTTGCGGCGCTTTACAAAATGGACTTAAACAGCGGGGGGCTTAATCCGGTCAGCGCTGAGCCTTATGCCTGGAATAATCCCGCGACTTACGGCATCGCTGTGAATACGGCCGACAAATCCGTAACTTTGGATTTGCGTAAACGCGCCGTGCTTATCCATAATTTGGAGCATAGAGACCCCCTCACACAGCAGTCCAATGTGGTCATTGCTGATGTGCTGGACAATGCGGGTGAAAGAACTGTCCGGTTTGGGCTGTTGTCCACGGAAGGCTTGCCAAAAGACCAGCGCTGGTCGTACCTGGGCTTTAATCTGGAAGACCTGATCGATAAAAACGGCGTGCCAATGAGCGTGAACGGCAAAGTGTCCTTTAAACTTAGCGGCGCGGCGGGAGCGGCTTTACCGGCGGATTTTGAGTATCGGGTAACGGCCAAAAATACGGACGGCCAAGACCTGGTGTTTTATCCTGAGGAGCATCTCGGTTTTACCGAACTGCTGTGGAGTGATTTTCATGAAAGTTTTTATCAAACGGCGCATGCAGCCGCAGCGCAGTATCAAAACGACGCGCTGACGCTGAATTTTGCCAATATAAACTCTTATGTTACAGTCAGCGATGAAACCCCGAAGCTTGATCCTCAGGCGGCTTTGGCTAAAATCAATCTTTTCGCCAATTATTACAACGCTGCCGGCGGAGAATTGTCTTTGCAGGTCGAGGGCACTGCGGATTTTGATGTGCAAAAATTCCTCAAAGATATTCGGCTGACTCTCAACTGTGAGGACAGCGGCGGCGGGGCAGTTTATTATTCGCTAGACAAGCAGTTTGCCTATTCCGAGGAGGAATTAAAAAAATTGAGCGGTTTGGCCGTATACAATGACGCCGGATACTGGGACATTCGTATCCCGCTGAGTTGCGTAAATACGGAAAAAGGCTTGCCTGCTGGAGAGCTGACTGTTACAGGCGTCTCTTTTGGCGTGAATAAAGATTCTTTTACTCCTGCTGCGGAAAAAAGCTATGATTATGCTGTCCGCCAAATTGCTATTAAGGCTGAGGCTAATTCGGAGAAACACATTTTTCCGTTCTATAGCGTGGGCAAAACGACGCCTTTAAAATCCATCGGTATTGCCATGCAATGCCAAAACGGAGACACTGTGTCCGGTTTGCAGTTGAGTGATTTTACTTTGTGTTCAGACGGTGCGGAAAAACCGCTGCCTTATTTGCGCCAGCAGAGCAATTTGCAAAGCGAGGGGCAGGCTGTGAGTTTCGTGGTGCATACCGGCACACATATTAATGAGGACACGCCGGATGAATATTTTGTGCCGTATCCGGAGGACAAATTGCCGATTAAATATAAAATAACAGCCAGCGGTGATATTATTAATGTATATTAGTAGAAAGGAGAGCCATTATGCTGTTAAAAAATATAAATTTTGAAGATAAACCGAAAACCGGCGGCGGTGTTCCGCCCAAAGATCCGGCATTGCCTGCTGTGGCTAAAGCGGCTATCGGAGCGGCTGGCGGAGCGATTATGAATAGCTGCGGTAATCCTTTTGATCCCATTGTGGTAGACCTTGGCTCGACGACGACCGAAATACCCTCGGATAAACCGGAGGAGAATACGCTGGAATGGTGGAAAGATCAGTATCCGGGTTACCATGTGGATTATACGACGGGCGAGCCGCTTTTCCCCCAAATGTCCGGACCGTCTATACCGCCCGACGTGAAAAGCCATGTTGTGGTTTGGGGCAATGCAGGCAACATAATTTTTGATGATTACACGACAGAAATCTTGATTAGAGACAGCCGTTATCACCCGACGGACAAAAATCAATTGGCGGCGATGAAAGTTAATTTAGCTTATTTTTATGAACAATATCAAAAAACGCATGGCGTAACGCCGACCGAGATTACCTTTACGATTACGGACATCAAAGGACAAACGCCGCTGCAGGAGTTTCGGTTTTACCTTTTGGATTCTGTCAGCAGCAAGGAAGCGGAATTAGCCCAGACCGACGAGTACAAGAATGATCCGGAGGGATTAAAAGCCCTGATGCAGGCGCACACCATTTCCGTTAAGCTGGGCGACACCGCTGAATTGGCGAGGGCTGGTTTTACTTTCAACGAGGCGGAGGGAAGCATTACGATAGATTTAACAAAACGCAGTCTGTACCCGGATACTGTCATGCTGGACGAAGGCGAGGGTGATGATCCGGCAGACGCGTCTTACATTGACGGTTATTCTATTGGCAGCGCGGGAGAAATTACTTTTAAACTGAGAGCCAGACCGGACGGCAAAAAAAGCTGGGGTTTTGTAGGCGTTTATACAGCCGCCGGATTCGATTTGACTGCGGATTCTGTGTTCAGCTATACATTGGGAGATTTTCAGCCGCCGATTTATCCGAATTACTCTGTGCAGGACAAAGGTTATCGCGTTGTTTTCAGCTATGGCAGTGAAAAAAACGGCAATTACAGAGAATTAATTTACGACCCCAATGAGTTTTCGGACAGCAGCCCGTCTGCCGTGAATGTGCCGGCTGAGCGCGCGCATGAAAAATATTTAGCTTTGCGCGACGCCGAGGCTTTGGCTTTGGGCAATAATAATCTGAGACTGAAATTTTACGGCAAAGACTCGCGCGTTACGATCAATGATACTGTGGAGAGGCCGGAGGATAAGTTTAAGTTTGATGTGGATCATGATGATATGAGTGATTCTACACGAATAAGTTATCTGAAATTTAAGGTGCGTAAAACAACAGGGTTGAGCGGCAAGGCGGATTTTTTCAGCAAAGTCAGAGTTGGCTTGAAACTCGAAGATGTTGCTGACGCAAACCAAGATGCGAGTTGTCCAGTTGCCTTGAATGGAGGACGTATGAACTATATTCTAGAAGAGGATTTGGATGTTAATTATTATGAAATATCCGTTCCGCTTTTGTTTGTGGAGGGCATTGGATTTGACAGGCAAAATGTTTTGAGTGGAGTTTATTTTGAAAGCCTTGAGGCCTTGGAGGGTTTGGAAATCAAGGATATACAGATCACGGCCGTCGAGCAAGGAGACAGGTCATTGCCTTTGGTTCAAGTTGACAGGACGGGATTTAGCGGTTTTGGCGCGGCGCTGGATAATAAAGACGCGCAAGAAGCCGTGATCTTGCGGGATTTGAAAATCGGCGGCAGAGAAATTCTGCAAAAGATCGATCTGGACAGCAGAGTTGAGGAGATTTCTATACTGGCTCTCACCGGCACGTATGAAAATGATGATATGTTTAACGGCGAATTTACCTCTACAGGCCAGGTGATATATACCCTGAAAGCTTCAGAGCCTATTGTCAATAGCAAAGCAATTTTTGGCATTCCGGAAGATGAGGAACAAACGGATCAATAAAAATTATATTTTCGCTGTAAAAGGGGGGCAGGAATATGTTAAAATAGTTTGGAGACATTATGCGAAAACTATATAAAATTTTAATGATTGTTATGGTTTTCTTTCTATCTGTTCCTGCCTTTGCTATGCAAGTGAAGATTTCGACCACGGGAGCAAGTCTGACTTATCCTGTTACCTTGTGGTTGGAAGATACAAGCGCTTTAGAGATTAAAACTTATTCTTTGGCTAATGCTAGTGGCACTAGCATAAATGAGGGTAATTATCGCTTCAAGTTGTACTCTAGTAATGTTGTTGCCGCTTATTCTGGGGGAAAACATACTTACAAAACGGCTTCTATAGTTAATGTTCCATTTACTACAATTACAGTTGCCTTTGATATTCCCAGCCACACCCTCACCGGCTACGTCAAAAATGCCAGCGGCGGCGCTATATCCGGCGCGACAGTCCATATTTTCGAGGCGGATTCTGCCGATGATCCCGCGCATTACTGGCTGGCCTCGACAACGACTGATGGGAGCGGCAAGTATGAATTTAAGGGCGTGTACAGCGATGTGAACTATCACATCAAGGCCGAGAAGAGCGGTTACTTTCCAATGTTTGCCTCCAAAACAACAGACGGCGGCGAATATAGTCCGGTCAATATCAAGGGCGGCGAAACTGTTAAATATATAACGCTGCGCGCCGCGCAAACAATTCAAGGTACGATTACCAATGGCGATGCCAGCACGGAAGTTTCCGCGTTTTTGGCGGATTCGAGCTTATTAAATAATGACCAGTATGTTTGGGTTAGTAAATTTGAGGGAAGCAATCCCAGTCCTTATACTTTAGATGTTCCTGCCGGCGTGCCGGTAATAATTCAGGCCAAGCGCGGTAATTATATCACGGCCTTTTATAAAGCGGGCAGCAGTCAATGGTATGATGGTAAAACAGCGTCCTCGGTGCAAGGCGGAGCTGCTGGCGTGAATATTACTCTGGAGCAGGCCGGCAGTATCACCGGCACGTTGACTGGCGCGGGCACTGGACTGGCCGAGGTGATAGTCTTTGAGAAATCCGGCAATGAACTTAAATATATAAACAGTGTTACGAGCAATGCCGGAACTAGCTGGACATATAATTTGCCTGCGCCGGTAAACACTTCCCGCCAGTTAGTTCTCAAGGCTGGCAAAGACGGACATTTGGACAGGTATCATCTGACCTCTGCTTTGGGGACGTATGAGTTGGGTAAGGCGACGGCGTTTTCTTTAACCAGCACGACAGCGAAGTCCGGCGTAAATATTACCTTGGGAAAATCTATAACCATGTCCGGCAATATCACACGCTCCGGCGGCTCTGGTCTGGTAACCGTAAATATTTATGAGAGAAGCGGAACATCTCCGGATTATATCTACACGTATGTCAATCAAGTAACTGTGAATGCCGGAACAACAGCGGCTAGCTATACGACGCCGATATTAGCAAGCGTTCCGCAAGTGGTGCAGGCCATGAGCGCGGGACACATGGACAGGTATTATTATGGCGCGGACGGCTCGTATGACCGCGAAAAAGCGGCCGTAATAAACCAGGCCAGTGATATTTCTCCTGTGAATATCAAGCTGGAACAAGCCGGCAGTATCAAGGGTACGATCAGCGGCGCAACTGGTCAGGTAACGATCAATGTATATAGCAGAAGCGGGCAGACGCTGGAGTATATAAACAACGTGATAGGGAATGCGGGCAGCGAGTACACTTTGCCCGCGCCTGTTAGCAGCCGCACATTGGTAGTGCAGGCGGAAAAGTCCGGTTATCTCAGCCGCTTTCACAATAACACGTATGAACTGGACAAGGCTGTCCCGATTACCTTGACCAGCGCCGCTCCGGAGAAAACCGGCGCGAACATCGCGCTGGAAGCGGCGGCGGTGATCTCCGGCACGATTACCAATGGCGTCAATGCCAAAGTCAACGTATTCAGGAAAGGCTCTGATTATGAGTATGTCAACAGCGTAACGGCCAGCGCCACCGGCGCGTACAGTATGCAGATAATCAGCGGCATTGACCAGGTGATCCTGGCTTCCCGCACCGGATATATCGACCGCTATTATCAGTCTGGCGCAGACGGCGCTTACAACCGCGAAAAAGCCACACCGCAAAAGACAGCTTCCAGCGGCATCAATATTATTTTGCAGCCGGCGTTGGCTGTGGCCGGCAGTGTCAAGGAGCGCGGCGGCGCGAGCTTGAGTATTCCGCTGACTGTCAACGCTTTCATCAAAGGACGGGATTATGAAGCCGGTTATGTTACCGCCGCCGCTGTCAACGCATCAACGGGCGCGTTCAGTATGCAGATACCGGACGATTCTGCGGGGATTGTCCTGCAGGTAACGCACAACGGCAATCAGCTTATCGGTTATAAAGACGGCTCTTGGTTTGCGGACAACGGCAGCGTTATGTCCTCAGCCGACGCCAGAGTTTTAAAGAGTGGACAGACGGGTCTGAATAGTCTGCAAATCTATCTGGATAAATTTTGGCTGGTCAAAGGCGCGGTCAGTCCGGACGGGATCCAAGGCGTGGTTGACCTGTATGAGTGGGACTCTAGCGGCATCAATTACAATAAAAACAAAGGCTGGGTAACGGCCAATGCCAGCGGCGCGTACGAAATACGCGGCACAGGCAATGTGAATGTGCTTCTGCGTGCCGGCACAGAAAATTATGTAACGATGTATCTCAACAACACGGCCAGCCCGGTTTGGGTCAATAACTCCCTGGATTTGGTAACGAGCAGTGCGCAGTTGGCTTTAGCGCCTTTGACTACTTATACTTATAATCCGTCTTTGACCTTGGGCGGTCAGATTGCCGGCACGATCTCATTGTCGTCGGGCGGCTCTGGCGCAGTAACAGTCAGCGTGGAAGACACGGCGGGAAAATTTTTCAAAGAAGTTACGGCTAATGTCGACGTTAAATATACGATTAAAGGCGTGCCGGCCGGCAGTTGGAAAGTCCGCGCCGCGCGGGGCGGCGCGTTGCAAACCTACTATGGCGGAGCGCACGGGCGCGATGACGCCGCGGCGGTTAATTTAACAACAGCGGGGCTGGACAATATCGATATTACTTTGCCGGCCAAAGCTGTTGTGAACGGGACGATCAGCGGTGTCAGCGACGCGGAGAACGTAACGATCAACGCTTTCGAGCGGACAAACGGTCATCTGGGACGCTGGGTCAATTCTTACACCAGAAGCGGCAATGGCGATTATGCTTTAGACATACCAGTAGGAATTAACCTGATGCTCATGGCCGAGAGCGGCGGATATATAAAGCGTTTTTATAAAAACGGCTCTGCCGGCACTTATTCGGACGAGCAGGCGACGCAGGTGAATGGAGCGGCCAGCGGCGCGAACATCACGCTGGAGCAGGCGGGCAGCATAAAGGGAACTATAACGAGCAAAACTACCAGCGGCGTGGTAACGGTGAGCGCTTTCGAGAAAAATGGCGACGTGCTTACTTACATAAGCAGTATAACCAGTAATGTTGGGGAGAGCGGGACATACACATTGCCTACTCCGGTAAACACTGGCCGGACGCTGATAGTACAGGCGGAGAAAAACGGGCATATTAAACGCTTCTATGCCAATGCGTATAGTTTGGGACAGGCCAATGCCTTTGTCTTAAACAGCACAGCGCAGAAATCAGATGTAAATATTGACCTGGAGCAGGGCGTTGCTTTGTCGGGAGCGATCACTAATGCCACAGGTGTAACCGTGCAGGTGTTTGTCCGCGAAGCCGGGGATACTCAGGACACTTTTTTGATGGATATGCGGACTGACGCCGCTAACGGAAACTACACATTCAACGTTCCGGTGAATAAAAATTATTTTGTCCGCGCCGAGAAAACCGGCTTGTTCGCGGGATTTTACCGGAGCGATAACGCTCCCGCGGCGTTTGGCGGGCAGGACAGGCAGCCGATAATTGTGGCGGCCAGCCCGGTTACCGGCAAAAATTTTAGCTTGTACACTGCTAGGACTATTGGCGGCGATGTGAAATACCGCGGCGGTGCGGACATCGGCAATATGGTGACAGTCAATGCCTTTGTCGCCAGCACAAATTATACTTTTGTCAGCGCGGCTACGGCCAATGCCGCCAATGGTTCTTTCAATTTGTCTGTGCCCCAAGGCGTGGCTTTGGTTTTGCAAGTTACCGCCAATTCCACGCTTGGTTATGCCAGCGGCACTTGGTTTCCCGACCGAGAATCTTCCGCCAACTCGACGATTTTTAATCTTGCCAATGACCTGGCCGGCCAGCGGTTTATTATTGATAAATTTTGGTATCTGACCGGCCAGATTGCTTTGAGCGGTAATCCAAATCCTATCGGTGTGTCTGTCGATGTTTTTGAATATACTGGCGGGACGAGCGGCACTAATTGGCGCTGGCTGGCCGGCGTAACTATCGATAATGCCGCCGGAGATTTTACTATTACGAGTATAAATAGTGTCGAGGCCGTGGTGCGCTATGCCAGGGACGGCTATGTAACAATGATTTATCCGGACTTGGTAACGCTGAATAAGATCAGCGCCGGCCATAAACAGACTTTGACGATTGGTTCTGCGCCGGTCAATCTCGGCTCAAAGACTCTCGCCCGCGGCGGCTCGATCACCGGTAATATCACCGCCGCCGGCTCAGGCACAGTTACGGTCAGTGTCGAGGATATAAACGGCGAATATTTCACGGAGATTACACTCAATGCGGCGGGTGGAACGTATGAGGTCAAAAATCTGCCGGCGGGCCAGTGGCTGGTACGCGCCGCGCAGGACGGCGCTGTCGCTGAATACTATGGCGAGACCGCTTCGACGGCCAACGCCGCGGCGGTTTCTGTAATGGCGGGAAACATCACTGGCAATGTCGATATTTACATCGCTCCGGAATGGACAATTTCCGGCAATATATCTGAAATTAACAGCAATCCGACAAAAAACATTCCTAATGCTTTAGTGCAGGCTTATTTTGTTACCGAACCGAATACGTGGTTTTGGGTCGCTTCGGCCAATACCGACGCCAATGGCAATTACACGCTGCGCGGCGGCTACAGCAATAAACAAAATGATCCGGCGCAGGTTTTTTTGCAAATAGGCGCGGCGAATTATACAGAAATAACAACAAACCCGATTGAGGTGGCGGTCGGTCAGGATTACGCCAAGGATTACGTTTTAGAAGGCGCGGCGTATGTGCAGGGTACGGTTGTTAATGTTTCGGCAAATAAAACAGTGACCATTAGCGCTTTTGCCAAAGACTCCAATTTTGTCTGGCTGGGCGAGGTTACGATCAACGGCAATGACGCCGCGCCGGTTGCTTATGTTTTACCGATCAAAGTCAATACAGATTTGGTGGTGCGTGCCGCGGTCAGCGGTTATGAGGATTTGTGGTATGACAATAAAGTTTCTTCCGCGGACGCGACTCCTGTCAGGCAGGCTGTGGGCACGACTAAAGACACAGTAAATTTTAATTTTGCCGGACATAAACAATGGCTGATTTCCGGCGTGGTTACGGATACGGACGGCAATCCGCTAGACGGTATGACTGTCAATGTCTTTGTAAAAAATTCTGATTATGCCGGACCGGACGGCGGCAGCGTTTTGACCGGCGCAGACGGAAAATTTAGTTTGCAAATCGCGCCAACCGGGGATTTGGTTTTGCAGGCGGCTACGGCCAATCCGTATCTTGGTTATCCGACTGGCACGTATTATAAGAAAGATGCGTTCGGTGTTATTTCGTCCGCTGATGCGGCTTCGCTGGCCTACAGCGCCGGTGATCTGGAGAATATAGCGTTTAAAATTAATAGATTTTGGCTCGTGAGCGGTTCGATCACGCCTAAAAATATAGAAGCGGTCATCGATATGTATGAGTATGACGGCGAAAATATTAACTGGGACAAAAACAAAGGCTGGGTTACGGCTAACGCTAACGGCGCTTATGAAATACGCGGCACTGGCAATGTTACTGTAAATATACGCGCGGCGACCGGCAATTACATTGCCGCCGGCATAAATCAAGCCACGCTGGCGCCGGAAAACACTTACACGCATTATTTCAATTTGACGCTCGGCGCGGAAATTTCCGGCCGGGTCACAGCCAATGGCTCCGGCACAGTAACGATTAGCGTGCAGGACATAAACGGCGACTGGGAAACTTATGTGACGCGCGACGGAACTGGTGATTACACGATACCGCGCGTGCCGGCGGGCCTCTGGCTGGTTTACGCGCAGCAGAAAAATTGTATGGCGGAGTATTTTGGCGAAACCGTTTCGACCGCCAACGCTCGCAGGATCAATCTAACCGCCGGACAGGTTACGGAAAATATCGATATTGAAATTGACCGCGAATGGACTATCGCTGGTTATGTGAAAAAGTCTGATAATTCTCCAGTTCAAGACGCGGAAGTCGATGTTTGGAGAAGTTTCTGGGACGGTTATATTGGCCGCGCGAAAACTGACGCTTTGGGCTACTATATAGTAACCGGCGGCTGCAACAATATAGATGTTTATGTCCGCGTTTCAGCCGATGGCTACGAGACCAAATATTACGATGATAAATACATTATAACCGAGGCAAATACTATCAATATGGTTCCGGGTGTTCCGACAACAGATGTTAATTTTATTTTAAACGAAGTTTGGAAAGTTGCCGGTAATGTCAAAGATACGCACGGCAATCCTTTGTCCGATGCCAAAGTTTCTTTGATCGATCAGACCGATACCCAAAATATTTTAGGCGTGTATACTACTGACCCGTCTGGCGAGTATCAATTTATTTCCGTCAATGCGGTGGCGTATCAATTATTTTTGCTTGTGGAAAAAGATAATTACGCGCCGTCGTCTTCCGCCGCTTTTAATGTGGTAGTGGGAGACAGTGTGGAAATTTATTTTGAACTACCGCTAATTGCCGCGCCGGTGCAGCCTTTGCCGGCCGGCCAGAGTGTTTTGGATACTATTCGTTCTGGTCCCAATCCTGCCGATCCGGAAAAAGGGCCGATCCATATTGGGTTTATTCTGGACAGCGCGGCGCGCGCCCGGGTAAAAATCTACACGCTGGGCGGCGAACTGGTGTTTCAGGACGATCAGCGTTTTCCGCCCGGCTACAATGAGTTTGTCTGGAGCGGCGCTAATCTTTACGACCGGCGTCTGCCCAACGGTGTGTATTTGGCCTATGTGGAAATCGACACCGGCCGGGAAAAACTGCGCAAAGTTTTGAAGATCGCTATTTTGAGGTAAAACAATGCGAAAAATTTTAATTTGGAGTCTGTTAATCGCTTTGCTTCCGGCCGCGGAATACTTTTCTGAATCCACCGGCGCGGCCTTTTTGGACAACGGTCTGGCGGCGCGTTCGGATGCTCTAGGCCGCGCCTTTGCCGCCGTGGCCGATGATCTCGACGCTTTTTATTACAATCCTGCCGGCTACGGTTTGCAAAATAAACGCCGCGTCAATTCGCTTTTTGCCAAAAATCGCAATATTGAAAATGTTTATTATCTTGGCTACGGCCAAAAACTTGGCCGCGGTTACGGCGCGCTCAATATTTATTCCAGCGGCATAGACGGCATACCGCTGACTACTTACGAGTACAATGCGGAATACGCGCACGGCGAGACGGTGGACAGCGGCGAAACTTTTACTTACGGCGCGCAGGCTCTGGTGTTTTCTTACGGCGAGACTTTGCGCTGGGACTGGCTGACCGCGCCGACCGAGCTGGGTCCGGCGTCTCTTTACTGGGGCGTCAATCTCAAAATCCTGCGGCAAAATCTTTACGAGAACAGCGCCTCGGGTTTTGGTCTGGATGCCGGACTGCTCTACAAAAATGGCCCGCTGGCTTTTGGCTGGAGCGTCATTGATTTGCTGGAGCCGAGATTAGTTTGGGATACAGACAGCAAAACTGTCGACACTGTTTTACGCAAACAGCGTTTCGGCCTGGCTTACCGTATCCTGCCCGCGCTGCTGGCTTCTGGCGAGATCATATTGCAGGCCAACGATATTTTGACCGGTTTTGGCGCGGAATATTTTTTGTTTGGCGATATTTTGGCCGCGCGCGGCGGCGTCTACACCGGCAATTATGCGCTGGGTCTGGGTTTGCATTATGCTGGCTTGACGCTGGATTACGCTTATCTGATGCCGCAGGAAGCGCTGGTCGACTCCACACATAAGATTTCTTTGGGCTGCGTTTTTTAAATGCTGCAAATTGTTTCGGTCAGAACGGACATTCAGCGCCGTGGTTTATATGCCGGACAAAGACAACTGTTGATTGAATTTGCTCTGTCCAATATCGCCAGTTCCCTGAGCGGAGTCGAAGGGAATACCGGCGAGGGGCAGGCTTACGAACCGGAAGAATTATTACTGGCCGTCAAGGACGAAGCCAAACGCAAAGGTGAAGTGATCTGTCTGACTGGCGGCGAGCCGCTGCTGCAAATCAACGAGTTATTGCCTTTGCTGGAGAGCATGCCTTTGCCGCTTTATCTGGAAACCAACGCCACGCTGCCAGACCGCCTACCGGAAATCCAGCCGTATGTTTCACTTTTTGGCCTCAAATACACGCCGGATTATCAGAAAGAATTTTTGGAAAGTCTGGCGCTGCTGCAAAAAGAAGAAACGTTTGTCCTGCTGCCAATCGCCAAAGACACGCAGTTGGCCGCTGTGGAAAGTCTGGCCAAACTGCTCTCTGTCATACGCCGGGATCTGCCGGTGGTCATCGAGCCAGCCGCCGCGGTCAAAAACGCGCTGGCTTTGCAGACTGTCGCCCTGCGTTATTTGCAAAATGTGCGCGTCGTTCCGGCGTTGAGGATATAGTGATATAATGGTTACATGGTTTCCAAAAAGGGCAAAAAGGTTTTCGCGTTTGATCTTGGTAAAGCTAGCATTGGCTACTGTGTTAGAGAAGGCCTAGAAATAAATGAAGTTAAATCTCTTATAATTGAAGCCGAGCATGCGGAAGTTGTTTCTCAACGCACCAGACGAAGAATTCATAAAACCATTAATTCCCATAAGAAACGAGAAGAGTTTTTAAATAAATTATGGATTGAGGCAGGATTAAAAATCCTTGAACGAACTGATGTGCGTTTTAAAAAAGAGTTTCCGGCTAAAAATGAAGATGTTGTTTATACGTCATGTCTTTTGCGTATAGCGTTGTTGCAGAATAAAAAAATGGAAGAATGGCAAATCTATAAAGCTCTACACGGCGCAATACAACACAGAGGTTATGATGCCAAGGCCGATTGGTATAACGCCAAAAACAAAGATGAAAAAGACAATGTGGAAAGGGCAAAAAATTATACCGGTGGTTTGATTAAAAATGAACGTTATAGCTATCCTTGTTATTATGAAGCTTGTCGTTTAGGCTTATGGTTAGAAAATGAGCCGAACAATTTGCAAAAATGTGTTCCGTTAAATGGCGCACAAAAGGTTAGAACTGCCGGATTTGTAGCGCCGCGCGAATTGGTAGAGAAGGAATTAAAACAACTCTGGGAAAACGCGCAAAAACAATTGCCGCAATTACGAAGATTTACAGCAGAATATTTTATGTATGGGCCAAGCGGTATTGCTTATGGCGCGTACAAAAATAATGATTTTAGTAGCTACAATCAGATAGAAGGTGTTTTGGGCCAAAGAATCCCCAAATTTAACAATAGAATTATAATGAAATGCAAACTTTTGCCAAAACGCAATGTCTGTAAAGCCGCAACTATAGAAAATATTTCATTTGTGTTGCTGATGAAGTTAAAAAATCTACGACTGACTATTAGCACCGGCGACAAAATAATTCTTACCGCAGAACAAATCAAAGCCATCTACGAAAACAAATTGCCGATTTGGCGGGAAAATCTTATAAAATTGAGAAAAGATAAAAAACCAACCTTTTCTATTGGTTCTTCCGATATAAAAAAAGTGTTGGCTGAAAAAGTTGTAGATGAAATTGAACCTTTAAAAGCAAATATTGGCGGCCGTTCCAGTTTTTGCCGGACGGCTTGCCGAATAATGAATAAGATTATTTTGGCAGGAATTGACAAGCCCGGGCAAGATTTGGACATAAGCGAATTTATAGACGATCCTAAATCTCCCAATCCAATTACCGACAGAGAAATAAAAACGATGTTAGCGAAAATTGGCAGTTGGCACAATCTCTATGTGCCGGACAACAGAAACGAGTTGCAAGAGCAAGCCTCTGACGCGCGAGAGAAGACAGATTTGTTGATTGGTAATATTACTAATCCGATAGTCAGAAACCGTTTGCAGATTTTGCGAGATTTGCTGCTGGATTTAAAAAAGAAATATGGTGAGCCTGATGAAATGGTTTTTGAATTTATCCGGTCTGGAATTGATAACTCTCTGCTGGCTAGCAAGATCGCCAAAGAGACTGAAGCATATCAGAAAAAACAAGAAAAATGTAATGAAGAATTGGTACAAAAATTGAAAAGGGTAGACGCCTTTAGCGGAAAGAATTTGGAGAAATTAAAACTTCTAGAATTGCAAAATGGAGAATGTGTTTATTCTGGTAAGAAAATTGGGATTTCTGATTTTGACAGATGCGAGATCGATCATATCTTTCCACGCAGCAGAGGCGGTAATGATGCTTTGTATAATAAGGTTTTGTGTTGTAAAGAAGAAAACCAGATTAAAAAAGAGCGTACTCCCTATGAATGGCTGCACACCGATCCAGAGCGCTGGAGTATATATGTGGCGAGAATTTCTAAATTGAGAGATAAGCTCGGCAAAAAGAAATTCAATTTGTTGATCAGTACGCCAGAAGAGTGTGCTAAAACTATAGAGAAATATAATGCGTTGGCGGAAACAGGCCAAATCGCTAGAGCGGCGCAGAGCATTGCTGCATTTGTTTTTAGCTGGGGTCTGCAGACTGCCGGTGATAATAGACGAATTTTTGTCAGCAATGGAGCTAATACCGCGGCGATACGCAGAACATATGGCTTAAATAAATTGCTCGGCGACGATGTCAAGAAGAACCGTGCAAACGATAAACACCATGCGCTCGATGCGATTTGTATTAGTTTTTCACGAGATTACAAATATGATGCGGCAAAACGAACTGATGAGATACAAAATGTGGAACGAGGTCTGTTTAAGAAAATTGTTGCGGAAGCGATAGGTAATCTAATTCCATATCCTTATACTAATGATAAACCTTTTAAAGGAAATTTTGCGCCTAGAGAAATGATTTATGGAAAACGAGTTGGCACAGACGGGAAAATTTATTTGGTTAAACGTGATGTTTTAGAAAGTGTTAAACGAGATGAAAAGAGTATTGCTTATATCTGGGACCGAGAGATACGCGGTGATTTGCTGGCAAAATGGCAAAGTTACACTAATGCGGAATGGGCAGAATTGTTAAAAAACTATAGACATCCTAAAAAACAAACAATAGTAAAGAAAGTTTTGTTTATAGAAAAAGCTGACGCTCAAGTAGAATATGATACAAATGGCAGAGAAAGGATTGAAGAGTTTGTCGATTTTGGCAATAAGGGCGTGCATGGACAGTTTAAGCATTCTAAAGGACAAACCGGACGAATTTTATACTATGATATTCAAGGTAAAATAAAAGTCTGGACTATCTATTCTAATCAAAACAAACAAGAAGCGAAAGAAAAAATGAATCAGCAAGGCTTTAAGCTTTACCGTAATGGAGAGATGTTTTATCCGGGTTGTTTGGTTTATATTCCCCAAGAGTTTAGGGTAGGTAAAAATGATTATCAGCCGGGAATATATAAATTTGTTAGAGTTGAAAATAGCAAAAAAGGATTAATTTTACTCGAAGATAACAATGGATTGCCGATACTAACCAATGTTGGCTATTTGGCCGGAGTGAATTTCAGGCGTATAAATAGGACAGAATTAGAAACTATTGCCAGAAAATAATTTCTGGGATTTCACAGTTTTCCTTGCGATATATTAATATGAGTTATCATATATTACATATTACTACACCTGGCGTTGTGCTTTATTGCGAGAAAGGTTTTTTGTTCTGTAAATATACTGATGGTAACGAAAACAAAATCCCTGTTGCCGATTTGCGCTCGCTAATCATTGCTACACATCAAGTGACTTTTACTAATTCTTGCTTGGCTAGATTGTTAGAGAATGATGTTGTCATCCTGCATTGCAATGATAAATATCAACCCACAGGCTGGAGTGCTGGGCTAGATAAGGTTATCCGCAAAGAAGCGTTCTTTAAACAAATTGCTAGAAACACCGCGCTGGAATATTCTTTATGGCAGAAAATTCTCAGACAAAAAATCTTAAACCAATTGGATAATCTGGAGTTATTGGGTTGTCCAGAGCATGATATAGATAAATTGTTGGAATGTCCTGCAATCAGCGAGGGTAATGTCGCTAAAAAATATTGGCAGAAATATTTTGAAACTTTTGGTTTACACATTAATCGTGAACATCAGGACGCGGAGGTTTTTGAGAATATTTGTCTGAATTATGGCTATGCCGTTATTTCTACGCTTCTCTACCGTTCGATTTTGACGCATGGTCTTTTGCCAAATCTAGGCATTCAGCATAAAGCTCGTTATAACAGCACACCATTGGTTTATGATTTTGTCGAACCATTCCGTGCGTTTGTGGATTTTTATTTGAAAAAATTTGCGGAGAATTGCGCAGAAGATTATCAAAAACAGGCATTAAAAAGCTGGAATAAATATTTGGCTGGCTGCTTGAAAAATTATCGCCTTAAAGCCAGAGGTTTAAGTTATAAGATCATTGACTTTTGTGATGTTTATGTGGAAAGTTTTATTAACGCATTGTTGCATGATGAGGCTGATAAAATAATTTTGCCAAAACTTAAAGCGCAGTATTTGCATATTGATAAGCATAGGAATAGGGAATATGAGGAGTAAGTACCGTATGGGCTGGCTTTTTGTTTGTTTTGATTTGCCAGTAGTGGAAAAAGAGGAGCTTAGGCTGGCCAACCGGTTTCGCAAAGATTTGCTGAAGCTTGGATATAACATGCTACAAAATTCTATGTATGTGCGGTCTTGTGTCACCTATGAAAAAACCGAGCAATATACAAAAATCGTTAGCAATATTGCACCCGAAACAGGCAGCATACAAGTATTTTACTTAACCGATGCACAATGGAGCAATTCTGTGTGTATAGAAAAAATAAACTACAAAACATCAAAATATCAGCAAAAAGCTCACGAAAACGGAGAAAGACAAATGGCTTTCTGGTAATTCCGCTGCATTTATTAATTGAAAATGAGTTTATTCGTACAGCATTAAGCGTAGAGGAACAAACTATTTTCATTTCAGTTCTGACTAGACCCTTAATTTCAAGTGTGTAATTAACTATAGCACACTTTCTTACCCTGTCCTATTATAACACACTTGAAATTAAGGGTAAGTCAAAACAATTTGCCGATTATTCTGATAAACCGTTTTATTATAACACACTTGAAATTAAGGGTAAGTCAAAACAATAGCGAGCCAGGCGCGCATCACAGACCATTATAACACACTTGAAATTAAGGGTAAGTCAAAACAGCTTAGCTTACCTTAAAATTTTCCGAAAAATTATAACACACTTGAAATTAAGGGTAAGTCAAAACCATCAAAGGCTTTCATTTTCTTCCAGGCCGATTATAACACACTTGAAATTAAGGGTAAGTCAAAACCATATACTAGATTAGTTCCCTCTTGTGAAGATTATAACACACTTGAAATTAAGGGTAAGTCAAAACGGGTGCAAAATACGCCTGTTTGGTGGAAAGATTATAACACACTTGAAATTAAGGGTAAGTCAAAACTTACGCATCAGGAATACTAAATAAAATAAAGATTATAACACACTTGAAATTAAGGGTAAGTCAAAACGTATCCTCGGCGGTATCGATCTTATCCCAAATTATAACACACTTGAAATTAAGGGTAAGTCAAAACCGTCGCCGATAGGGGACTGTGATGCTCGCATTATAACACACTTGAAATTAAGGGTAAGTCAAAACGCGATAGCTGCCTAATCTACATAGCAGCCGATTATAACACACTTGAAATTAAGGGTAAGTCAAAACACATACCGCTTTGGGAAAAACACAAGAAACATTATAACACACTTGAAATTAAGGGTAAGTCAAAACTATCTGCTAGCATGTGCGCGATAGCAGTATATTATAACACACTTGAAATTAAGGGTAAGTCAAAACAAAATTTCAGAAATTTCAGATTTTTATAAAATTATAACACACTTGAAATTAAGGGTAAGTCAAAACGCGCATTGCGCAAGCCTATAATCCATAAGCATTATAACACACTTGAAATTAAGGGTAAGTCAAAACAAAAACCCATGATGAGCCTCTCCGAGAGGCATTATAACACACTTGAAATTAAGGGTAAGTCAAAACGTTAGCCGCGCGAGGTTGGCTCATACGCCGATTATAACACACTTGAAATTAAGGGTAAGTCAAAACGCTGATGCATATGATTCTGCTCTACACTTATTATAACACACTTGAAATTAAGGGTAAGTCAAAACATAGGATTAGCCCGATGATTACAAGCATCGATTATAACACACTTGAAATTAAGGGTAAGTCAAAACTATCCTCTGCCTCATCAATCTTATCCCAATATTATAACACACTTGAAATTAAGGGTAAGTCAAAACTTCGCAACAAGTATTCTGAAAAATATCAAATTATAACACACTTGAAATTAAGGGTAAGTCAAAACGGTTACCTAATTATAATTGTTACCAAGTTATTATAACACACTTGAAATTAAGGGTAAGTCAAAACTTTTTGCGCCGCGCTAAGCGGCGAGGCGGAATTATAACACACTTGAAATTAAGGGTAAGTCAAAACAGGAGCAATCGTATAATGGAGCATCTCCATATTATAACACACTTGAAATTAAGGGTAAGTCAAAACTACAGCGCCCATAACAGCCACCGTCCGGGTATTATAACACACTTGAAATTAAGGGTAAGTCAAAACTTGATATAATCAGATGTGGATACATGTACCATTATAACACACTTGAAATTAAGGGTAAGTCAAAACTACGCATCAGGAATACTAAATAAAATAAAATTATAACACACTTGAAATTAAGGGTAAGTCAAAACTACGGATTATGCGCGTTGCGCCGCGCCCTAATTATAACACACTTGAAATTAAGGGTAAGTCAAAACCCACCAGATGAGCGGCTATGTGGATTTCATTATAACACACTTGAAATTAAGGGTAAGTCAAAACTGGTAGCATATTCTGCTGCCTTTCTCGTCTATTATAACACACTTGAAATTAAGGGTAAGTCAAAACATGGATTATGCGCGTTGCGCCGCGCCTATAATTATAACACACTTGAAATTAAGGGTAAGTCAAAACTATAATCTACATGGCTTATGCAGATGAGAATTATAACACACTTGAAATTAAGGGTAAGTCAAAACGTATCAGATTATCTAGATAAAGAGTTGATTATTATAACACACTTGAAATTAAGGGTAAGTCAAAACGCCGGAGATAAGGAGCATAAAATGGCTTACATTATAACACACTTGAAATTAAGGGTAAGTCAAAACGGGAAGCGATAGCCAAATAATCTATATGGCATTATAACACACTTGAAATTAAGGGTAAGTCAAAACTCAGTATCGATCTTATCCCAATCGGGATTTATTATAACACACTTGAAATTAAGGGTAAGTCAAAACAATATGCTTGAAGCCAAAGGATCAGGCGTATTATAACACACTTGAAATTAAGGGTAAGTCAAAACGCGCAAGATTCTATCTCGGCCTACAGGCCGATTATAACACACTTGAAATTAAGGGTAAGTCAAAACATATACGGATTAAGAGATAGATAAAATCTCATTATAACACACTTGAAATTAAGGGTAAGTCAAAACTAGCGGCGGCTGGATACAAGGAGCATTATATTATAACACACTTGAAATTAAGGGTAAGTCAAAACGCTTGATTGTAGCGTATCTTCTTCCCTTTAATTATAACACACTTGAAATTAAGGGTAAGTCAAAACGTATCCTCGAAAGGTGGTACAAATCTAGTAATTATAACACACTTGAAATTAAGGGTAAGTCAAAACGGATACGTATGTCATGTTGCTCACCTCCTTATTATAACACACTTGAAATTAAGGGTAAGTCAAAACTACGACATTGCCATTCCATGCGCTATGTGCATTATAACACACTTGAAATTAAGGGTAAGTCAAAACGCGGACACCTATGAATCCGCCCTGCATTCGATTATAACACACTTGAAATTAAGGGTAAGTCAAAACAAAATCCTGATTGGGATAAGATAGATATCATTATAACACACTTGAAATTAAGGGTAAGTCAAAACAGGGGAAGATAGCCATATTATATACATGGCATTATAACACACTTGAAATTAAGGGTAAGTCAAAACGGGTGCATGGAGCGATTGTATAATGCAATCATTATAACACACTTGAAATTAAGGGTAAGTCAAAACTACAGCGTGCGCGAAACATCTTTAAGCGCATTATAACACACTTGAAATTAAGGGTAAGTCAAAACTTACCTGCGGCGGCAATAACTTGCGCCCGTATTATAACACACTTGAAATTAAGGGTAAGTCAAAACATATCCTCATCTGTATCAATCTTATCCCAAATTATAACACACTTGAAATTAAGGGTAAGTCAAAACATGACACAGAGATAATCAGGGCGTTAGGATTATAACACACTTGAAATTAAGGGTAAGTCAAAACAATATGTGTCTATGCGCCGGTCGAATAAGAATTATAACACACTTGAAATTAAGGGTAAGTCAAAACTAAATAAGATAAATGAATTGATATGTAAATATTATAACACACTTGAAATTAAGGGTAAGTCAAAACCCTCTGTGGTTACACTTACACATCTAACAATTATAACACACTTGAAATTAAGGGTAAGTCAAAACAGAGGCAGGGAATAATTTGTATCGTCTAGTATTATAACACACTTGAAATTAAGGGTAAGTCAAAACAGATTGATAACTTGAGGGCACACAAGCCCTATTATAACACACTTGAAATTAAGGGTAAGTCAAAACATTACATCGACATAGCTATTGCAGGCACGAATTATAACACACTTGAAATTAAGGGTAAGTCAAAACAGATCGATGTCGATGTTGGTATCGATATGATTATAACACACTTGAAATTAAGGGTAAGTCAAAACCAACGCGCAACTCTATAAGTCCACACGCTAATTATAACACACTTGAAATTAAGGGTAAGTCAAAACCTGCCATGTGTATATTTTAACGGCAGATGATTATAACACACTTGAAATTAAGGGTAAGTCAAAACTATATGTCCGCAAGTTATCAATCTTGCTAGATTATAACACACTTGAAATTAAGGGTAAGTCAAAACCGTAAGCCATATTATGCTCCTTGTCTCCAATTATAACACACTTGAAATTAAGGGTAAGTCAAAACTCGGCTTCCGGCCGATTCTCTAATTATTCTATTATAACACACTTGAAATTAAGGGTAAGTCAAAACTGATTGCTAAAGGGGAACGTAAAGCAATCAATTATAACACACTTGAAATTAAGGGTAAGTCAAAACACGCCAAAGTAAGCATTAAATGGCAGGTGTATTATAACACACTTGAAATTAAGGGTAAGTCAAAACGTCTTGGCGATGTGACCATACCCGCTGGCATTATAACACACTTGAAATTAAGGGTAAGTCAAAACACATCGACGGCTATGAATCCAGAATTAGTATTATAACACACTTGAAATTAAGGGTAAGTCAAAACAGACCTTGATGCCGAACAACAAAGCTCCATATTATAACACACTTGAAATTAAGGGTAAGTCAAAACTGATTGCTAAAGGGGAACGTAAAGCAATCAATTATAACACACTTGAAATTAAGGGTAAGTCAAAACCGGTATGGCTAGAGTAATTTCCGATAGCCATACAATTGCAGGCATACCAAAAAAAGATATTGAAAAAACAGGATTTGGATAACAGTTTCTAATGTATTGGCGTATGTCGTAATCTGTACTCTATTCTGTGTCTATGGTAGAAAGACACGAAGACATAATATTAAATGCTGTCAATAGTGCTATTCGGTAGAATTTAATAGACTATATCAATAATATAGACTACCAAAAAATAAAGTTAAAACTAAATCAGTTGTGGTCGAATAATTTAGGAAGAGATTATTTCGATTATTGGACAGTCAGCGCAAGCAAACAAACAGCCGCATAAAAAAGGACAAACATAATCGCCCAAAACCATATTTTTTTAATAATTTCTCGCTGCTCATTTTCCGGCAAAGGTTTTTTATTGCCGCTATCGTCCTTGCCGTACTTAAAAACTCCGCACGCGATTAAATCCTCTGTTGATAAATCTGCCATATCTATATTATATCTCACCTAGCCGCTTGAATTGCAACACACTTGAAATTGCTGTAAGTCAAAACCCATCTTGTTAAATAACTCTGACAATTTTTATTGGAAATTTCTGCCATATATTGGGATATTTTATTCCATTAAATAGATTATATCCATCTATGAAAAAAGAAACTTGTGTATATTATTCATAATATCACCATATTGTTTTATGTTATAATTCCCCTGCTTTGGCCAAAGATTTAAAAGATATTATTGCAAACAGCAGGAGAATCCATTTTGTCGGCATCGGCGGCTGCGGTATGTCGGCCATTGCCAGGGTCATGCTGTCGATGAACTACAAAGTTTCCGGCTCTGACATCAAGGAATCCGCCAATACCATACGCCTCAAAGAACTGGGTGCGACAGTGTTTATCGGCCATGACGCTATGCATATCCGCGGCGCACAGGCGCTCGTCTACACCGCGGCGGTCGATTTTAAAAACCCCGAACTGCAGGAAGCGCAAAATCTGCGTCTGCCGGTTTTTGAGCGTGCCAAAGTTTTGGGTTATTTGATGTCGCTGTACGCCGAGAGCGTCGCGGTGGCCGGCACGCACGGCAAAACCACCACTTCGGCGATGCTGTCGGTGATCTTGGCGCGGCTGGGTCTGGACCCGACTTACATGATCGGCGGAGAAGTGGCCAATCTCAACAGCAACGGCGGCTGCGGCAAGTCTAAATATTTTGTGGCGGAAGCCGACGAGTCGGACAGTTCTATTCAGTTTCTTGAGCCGAAAATTTTAATTTTGAATAATATCGAGAAAGATCATCTTGACCATTTTTCTGGACTGGAAGAGATCGTGGATTTGTTCCGCGGCTGCGTGGAAAGATTGGCGCAAAGGCCGGAGCATTTGCTGGTGCTGAATCCTGAGCAGTGGGGCAATAAGATTTTGTTTGAAAAAATCCAAAGTCTGCCCAATCTTAAAACGCTGACTTTTGGCTTGTCCGGCGGCGTCAATTATCAGGCGGTGAATATTCGTTACAAAGACCACGGCTCGGTTTTCACGGCGTTCAAAGACGGCGTGGCTCTGGGCGATCTGGAGTTGGCTATCCCTGGCGAACACAATATTTTGAACGCGCTGGCGGTTCTGGCGGTCAGTCTGCATCTTGGTTTGGATTTTCCTAAGATTAAAGAAGCGCTGCTGGCTTTTACCGGCGCGAAACGGCGGTTTTCTTTGATTGGCTCAAGCTGCGGCGTGAAAATTTATGATGATTACGCGCATCACCCGACGGAGATCAGGGCGACTCTGGCCGCGGCGCGCCGGGTTTTTCCGCGCAGCCGGATTTTCTGCGTGTTTCAGCCGCACCGCTATTCGCGCACTATGCATTTTCTCAATGATTTTGCTGAGAGTTTCGGCGACGCCGACCGCGTGTTTGTGACCGGAGTATACGCCGCGAGCGAGAAGCCTATTGCCGGCGTGGACGCGCGGTCTATCGTGGCCAAAATGAACGCGCCGGAAAAAGCTTGTTTTGTGGAGAAAAAAGAGGACGTGGCCGATATTGCGCTGCGCGAACTGGACAAAGGCGATGTTTTTTTTACGCTTGGCGCCGGCGATATTTACGCTGTCGGCAAAGAAATTCTCAATCGTCTGCGCAGTAGAGCGCCGGCCCGTAAAAATGCAAAAGAAATTATCCGTATCGCTTAAAAATTTTTCCGCATTGCGCATCGGCGGACAGGCGGACATAGTTTATTTTCCGGAAACCCTTGCTGAATTAACGGAGCTTTTGGACGAGCAACCAGCCCGGCCAGTGGTCGGCGGCTGCACCAATGTTTTTTTTGGCGATTTGCCGGAATTGATTTGCGTTAAATATTTGAATCAGATTAACGAAACAGCCGGCGGTATTGAGGCGGAATGCGGCGCGCTGCTGGAAAAACTTTTTGATTTTGCGGCCGGTGTGCCGGCGACTGTCGGCGGCGGCGTGATCATGAATTTCGGCGCTTTCGGTTTTGAACTTAAAGATTTTCTGCGCTCGGCGCGGGTCTGGCAAGACGGCGCGGTTAAAATTTTGCCGGCTGCGGAATTGCGGCTGGGCTACCGCTCCGCGGATTTTGCCGGAATTGTGCTGTCCGCCGTGTTTGTGAAAAAGCAGTTGGAGAAAAAAAACGAATATCTTAAACTGCGTCAGGAAAAAATGCCGTGGGGACAGCCGAATATCGGCTCGATTTTTAAAAATCCCGCCGGCCTGTCCGCTGGCAAGTTAATAGAAGACGCCGGTTGCAAAGGCTATAAATATAAAGATTTGCAAGTCTCGGAAAAGCACGCCAATATTGTGGTGAATAACGGCGCGGCTTCCGCGCGGGATATGTTGGACTTGATCGGGCAGGTTCGGCAAGCTGTGCGGGAGCGGACAAATATATTATTAGAGATAGAAGCGCGGTATCTTGGCCAAACCGAAAACGGAGTTCGCCGATGAAGACTAAATTAATCGGTGTGTTAATGGGCGGCGTAAGTTCTGAGCGCGGGATTTCCCTGCGTTCCGGCAAAAATGTCGCCGCCGCTTTGGTTTCCAAAGGATACAGAGTACAGGAAATAGATATTGTCTCTCAAGATTGCCAGGCGCAGTTGAGAAATATTGATGTGGCTTACAATATACTGCATGGCGCTTTTGGCGAGGACGGCGGCGTGCAGAAGATTCTGGAGGAGCTGCAAATCCCTTACACCGGCTCCGGCATCAGCGCCTCGCAAAATTGCCTGCACAAGGTCAAAACGAAAAGGATTTTAGAAAAAAACAGTCTGCTGACGCCGCGCTATCAGACGCTCAATACTCTGTCTGAAGTGAATTTTTTAGCGCCCTGCGTGGTCAAGGCCGTTTCTGAAGGTTCGAGCATTGGCGTGTCGATTGTAAAAAATCAAAATGAACTGCTGCCTGTGGTGGAAAAAGCGCTGTCTGTTTACCGAGAGATTTTTATTGAAGAATTTATTTCCGGCGCTGAAGTTACTGTCGGCGTGCTGCCGGTAAACGGCGCGCTGACCGCTCTGCCAATTTTGGAGTTGCGGCCAAAAAATGAATTTTACGATTTTGCGGCCAAATACACGCCGGGCGGCACAGAATTTATTTTGCCGGCGGAGCTGCCGCCGGAAGTTGCGGCCAAAACTCAAGAGCTGGCCAGACAAGCTTATCTGGCCTTGAACTGCGCTGGCGCGGCGCGCGTGGATTTTGTGGTGCGGGAGCGGCAAACCCCGTATATTTTGGAGATCAATACTAATCCGGGCATGACCGCTCAGTCCGATTTGCCAGCCGCGGCCAAAGCGTACGGCCTGGAATTTCCCGAATTGGTAGAAATGATTTTATTGTCCGCCGCTGCAGGAAAATACTGACATGGCCAGAAAAATTTTAGCGCTGCTGGTTTTACTTGTTTTGTGTTTCAGCGCGGGCTTAGGTTTTTGGTATTTATCTTTTTCCGAAACAACGGTGTTAGAGCAGACTACGCATGTTGAGGAGTTTGGCGTTTCGAGCAATATTCGCGAGCTGGCGGCGCTGCTGGAAAATATTTATGACCGCGAAGATTTTAGGATCGATGCCGCCAATCCCAATAATTTACGGGTGATCGTTGACAACCGCTTGATTTTTAAATTTGGCCAGCCGGTTGATTTGGCGCAAAAGTATGACGCGCTGTTCAGCGTGCTGCAGGATATTAAAGATGATTTGCCGAAAATCCAATATGTCGATGTCAGCTCTTACCGGACACCGGCGGTGAGATAAAATAAAAAGTAGTCTATGTATTCTATTTCTGCTATACTAACCCCATCTGCGGGCTATAGCGCAGTTGGCTAGCGTACTTGCATGGGGTGCAAGGGGTCCCCGGTTCGAGTCCGGGTAGCCCGACTCGAACTTAACGAGCGGCGCGGCCGCGAAGTTAAGTGAGAGCCACAAGCGCACGAAGTGCGCGAAGTGACCTCGAGCTTAACAAGCGCCGCAGGCGCGACGTTAAGCGAGAGTAACAAGGCCACGAAGTGGCCGACGTTACCTCGAGCTTATAAGCAACTTTGATTTGTGATACAAAAGTTGCTTTCTGCCGCTAGGCAGCGCAGAGACTCGGCTAAGCAAGAACTGCCAAGTGGCCGACGTTACCTCGAGTTTAACAAGCGATTTTAGCGGCCGAAGTGACAAGTTTTGTGATGAGAAATTAGCCGACGTTACCTCGAGTTTATAAGCAGTTCTCGCGCGCGAAGCGGCAAGTTTATGGCTATGTTACAAGTGTATGAGGGCGGTATGACGGTATGATTTATAATAACATTAGCTATTCTGGCTGGCGGAAAAATAACCCCGCGGGTGTTTCTTTGCCGTTGACTTTACCGCAGGAATCCAGACGACCCGCGTCAGTTTTATTCCCAGAAATTAACACTACGGACAGCCAAGATGATCTGAAGATCAAATATATTCCGATAATAGATGTCAAGACGGATACTTTAATGCCTGATTTATTGGCGAAACAAGCCGCCGTTGTGCTGCTAAACGATATGGTTTTGCCTTTTGAGGCGGAGCGGGACGAATTTGTGCTGCTGGACAGCGAATTGGCCGCGCGGCGAAAAAAAGTGTCCGCCGGTTTGATGAATTTGGCGCAATACGGTAGTTTTTCTTTTGATTTGACGGCCGCGGTAAATATGACTAGCGACAATTGGGACGAACTGGACACGCTGTATGAGTATGGCGGAGTTCCATACACGGAACACATAAAGCTAGGACAACGCCGCGTGCAGAAACTTTTTGATTTTTTGTGGGCGGCGATCAACGACACAGAAACCTTGAACAAAGAGCTGTCCATTTTGTCGGCTGAGCAGAGAGCTGTTGCGGCAGCCAATTTGCAAACTGTCCGTGAAAATCTTTTGCGGTTTACTGATCGCGCCGCCGAGCCAAAACTTCTGCCGGAGTATCAGAAATTATGCTATGTCTATGATACGCATAAAGGCGTTGCGCCGCGGCTTAATCCGCAGGATAAAACACCGGTTTATACTTACGAACAGTCTTTGAACGGGCGCAATCCGCGGGTTGGTATTACGGGTTTGGTATTGTCTATTGTCAATCCGGGCAGTGAGGCGGTTTCTCAAAACTGGCAAGACAGAGGGGCGGAAACATTGGTCGAGCTGGAAAAAGCTGTGGCGCGGCAAGTGAAAGCTGAGGAGGAGGCTAAAATAAAAGCTGAAGCGGAAGCTAAGGCAAAGGCTGAGGCGGAAGCTAAGGCAAAAGCCGAAGCGGAAGCCAAGGCAAAAGCTGAAGCGGAAGCCAAGGCAAAAGCCGAAGCGGAAGCCAAAGCAAAAGCTGAAGCGGAAGCCAAGGCAAAGGCTGAAGCGGAAGCCAAAGCAAAAGCCGAAGCGGAAGCCAAGGCAAAGGCTGAAGCGGAAGCCAAAGCAAAAGCCGAAGCGGAAGCCAAGGCAAAGGCTGAAGCGGAAGCCAAAGCAAAAGCTGAAGCGGAAGCTAAGGCCAAAGCTGAGGCGGAAGCGAAGGCAAAAGCTGAGGAAGAAGCCAGAATAAAAGCCGAAGAGGAAGCGAAGGCAAAAGCTGAGGAAGAAGCCAGAATAAAAGCCGAAGAGGAAGCGAAGGCAAAAGCTGAGGAAGAGGCCAGAATAAAAGCCGAAGAGGAAGCGAAAGCAAAAGCTGAGGAAGAGGCCAGAATAAAGGCTGAAGAAGAAGCCAGAGCTAAAGCTGAGGAAGAAGCTAGAATAAAAGCCGAAGAGGAAGCCAAACGAAAAAAACCAGAATTAACTTTTAGCGGCGGCGGATCTATTAAAGCAGATACGCAGTCCGCTTGGCTGAAAACAACGATCCTGCCGTTGGAATTTAAACCAAATATTCCGTGGATTTCCAGTGTCAAAATCGGCGGAGGCTTGGATCTCAGTTTTCATAGAACAACAGAACGGTTGACTTATAATTATTTAAAACCGCTGCCAAATGCAGCTCCGGCAGCGAATGCGGGAAATGACCAGACGATAACTTTGCCGACAAGCAATACGACATTGGACGGGAGCGGATCAAGCGACAGCGACGGGAGTATCGCGAGCTACGAGTGGACGCAGACTAGCGGGCCTGTAACAGCGACGATAAGCAGTCCGACAGACAGCGGGACAGGAGTCAGCGGTCTGACTGCGGCGGGAACATATATATTTCAATTAAAAGTTACGGACAATGAAGGCGCAGAGAGCGCGGATACTGTTACAGTAACAGTAAATGCGGCTTTACCTCCGCCAAATATTCCTCCTGTGGCGAATGCGGGAAATGACCAGACGATAACTTTGCCGACGAGCAATACGACATTGGACGGGAGCGGGTCAAGCGACAGTGACGGGAATATCGCAAGTTACGAATGGACGCAGACCGCTGGACCTGTAACAGCGGTGTTGAGCAATCCGGCAGACAGCGGGACGGGAGTCAGCGGGCTGACTGCGGCTGGAACATATATATTTCAATTAAAAGTTACAGACAATGAGGGCGTGGATAGCGTGGATACTGTAACAGTAACAGTGAATGCCGCGCCTCCGCCGCCGAATGTAGCGCCGACAGCTAATGCCGGCAATGATCAGAATATTAAACTGCCGGTAAGCTCTGTAACTTTGAATGGCAATGCTTCCAGCGATAGTGATGGTAGTATCGCGAGTTATGAATGGACGCAGACTAGCGGGCCTGTAACAGCGACGATAAGCAGTCCGACAGGCAGCGGGACAGGCGTAAACGGACTGACCACGGCCGGAACGTATACATTTCAATTAAAAGTAACGGACAATGAAGGCGCGGAGAGTACGGATACAGTAACAGTAACTGTTCATGCCGCGAATATCTCCCCGACGGCGAATGCGGGGACTGACCAGAATATTAAACTGCCGGCAAATTCTGTAACTTTGAATGGCAATGTTTCCAGCGACAGCGACGGGAGTATTGCGAGTTACGAATGGACGCAAACCGCTGGCCCTGTAACGGCAGCGATAAGCAGCTCGGGAAACAGCACGACGGGAGTCAGCGGTTTGACCACAGCCGGAGCATATACATTCCAGTTGAAAGTTACAGACAATGAAGGCGCGGAGGGTGTGGATACTGTTACGGTAAATGTCTATGCCGCGAATATTCCCCCGACAGCTAATGCCGGCAATGATCAGAATATTAAACTGCCGGTAAGTTCTGTAACTTTGAATGGCGGCGCTTCCGACGACGATGACGGGAGTATAACGAGTTATGAATGGACACAGACTAGCGGGCCTGTAACGGCAACGATAAGCAGTCCGACGAGCAGCGGGACAGGAATAAGCGGGTTGACCACGGCCGGAACGTATACATTTCAATTAAAAGTAACGGACAATGAAGGCGCGGAGAGTACGGATACAGTAACAGTAACTGTTCATGCCGCGAATATCTCTCCGACGGCTAATGCGGGTAATGACCAGAATATTAAACTGCCGGCAAATTCTGTAACTTTAAATGGCAATGCTTCCAGCGATAGTGATGGTAGTATCGCGAGTTATGAATGGACGCAGACTAGCGGGCCTGTAACGGCGACGATAAGCAGTCCAACAGGCAGCGGGACAGGAGTAAACGGACTGACCACAGCCGGGGCATATACATTCCAACTGAAAGTTACAGACAATGAAGGCGCGGAGAGTGTGGATACTGTTACAGTAACTGTCTATGCCGCGAATATTCCTCCAACAGCCGATGCCGGAGTTGACCAGACGATAACTTTACCGACGAGCAATACGACATTGGACGGGAGCGGGTCAAGCGACAGCGACGGGAGTATCGCGAGCTACGAGTGGACGCAAACCGCTGGACCAGCGACGGCAGCGATAAGCAGTTCGGGAAACAGCACGACTGGAGTGAGCGGGTTGACTACAGCCGGAACGTATACGTTTCAATTAAAAGTGGTAGACAATGAAGGCGCGGAAACTGTGGATACCGTAACGATTGTGGTCGCTCCGCAGCCAACGATGACAGTAACTAAAGATATTACGATAACGTTTCCTTATCTGCTTGCGCCGGGCGGCGTTGATTATGCGTTGGATCTTACACCGCTGATTACGCCGGATGTTGCCGGCTGGGATGCGGATTTTCCGAGCGGTTGTGTAACTTATGTGGTGGTTGGAGACACTGATGCCAGCAGCTACACTATTGGCTCGCCGGCGGTAATTACTGAAAATTTTTACTATGACGGAAATGTTATTGCCACGCTGACAGTAACAGCAGATGTTGTGAGTGATGGTTTTTCTACCCCTATATTTAGCAATGTAAGCTGGAGTCCGCTGACGAGTCCTATTGAGCTTAGTAAAGTTGTCCTGATTCCTCCTCCGCCTTTGCCGTCGATTGCTGTTTTGCCGCCTGGCGAGAGACCGGCCAATACGCCGTTGAATGCTGATATGGAAAACCCGCCGTTTGACGCTGCCGGTTATCCGCAGACCTCCCCGGATTTTTCCTCTGATCCGCTGAGATATGTAGACGACCCCAGCAGTCCGTATGCTTTGGTGGAATATTTCAAAAATACTATGCGCTTTAGAATACTGCCGCATTTTGATCTGGAAATAACCGGACAGCGGTTGGAAACCCCGCTGGGTTATTTGACGCCGTTTTTGCAGGAGCGTTTTGAGATCGGTGTGGAATTTACAGCGGCAGCCGCTGAGGTGGCTGAAGCCGCGCCGGAAGCGGCGGTTAAGGAAATCGAAGCTTTAGTCGCGCAGGACAACGCGGTCAGTTTGGCGCTGGCTAATAGACTGAAAATTTTCAGCGTTTTGGATTTGTCGGCAGTCCCCGGCCAGATCACCGCCGGCGTGGAACTGCAAAACAGTTCTTATGCCGAGGATCGTTATTCCGGCTCTCTGAAATATTTGCACGATATTAACTACCGCGCTTTGCAAAGCGTGTCGGCTGAGATCACCGGCGGCTTTACCCAGACGGGCGCGGGTTTTTGGCGCGGCAATATTTTAACCAATTTGCTGCCTGCGGCGGAAACTAAGACACCCAGGCTTACCGCAGGGTTTAATTTATTTGGCGAAAATGGCGCTTTTGGCGCGGGCACGGCTGTGATCTGGCGTCCGCTGGCGTTTATGGAATACGGCGTTTATGCCGGTTTTCAAGATGTTAGCAGGTTAAGCTCTGTATACGGCGCGCTGGCCGCTAAATTTTATTTTTAAAAACTAATTTATTCCCTCGCCAAGAAAACGCGTAATCAAGGGATAATTCCGTCTTAAAAAAATCCAGCAAAAAATACAGGTATATTTTTCCTAAAATAGGGTATATCTCTCACCATACTGATAATAAGGAAAGTCAAAGTGAGAGCTATAAGCAAATATATTTTTACAGCCGCGTTATTTTTGCAAATCGCGCTGGCGGCCAATGTGCCGGTGGCGGCTTCGGTGCAGTCTTTTTCCGGATTTAATTCTTTTGGTTCAAATTTCGAAGCGGACGGCGGCCACAAATTGGCGCGTTCGGCTTCCGGAAAACTGCACGCTGTTTTTGTGAATTTTAGCGGCAGCGGCAGTTCCAAGAATTATAAACTCATCCGCGCTTATTCCGCTGGCCTTGGCTTTACTACAAATGTGATAACCGAAAACTCAGGAACTTCTGCCTTTTTGCACAATCCGGCGCTGGCGGTTTCTGGCGAAGATGTCTATATGGTTTATGTTGACTCGAAAAGCGGCACGGATAGAAGACTTTCTATTTTGAAATATACAGCCGATGGCAGCAATCTGCAAAGCACGGCTATAACAATAAATAATAGCCTGCCCTGGTATTACCTGGATATTGCTCTGGACAAAGACGATTATATTTATGTGGCGGCGACTTATGCTATTGAACAGAAAGTGCGGATCTTCCGCAGTAATTCACCGGGAAATATTTCTAGTTTCACGGAGGAAAAATGCAGCGGCGCGGATTTTAATACAACGCGCGCTTATTTGCCCAAGCTGGCTGTTGACGAGTCAGGCAATGTTTATCTGGCTTATGAACTGCGTTCGACGGACGCGGCTGATTCTCCGAAACGAATCGCTGTGCATAAGCGGGGTAAAATTGTTACCAGTACCTTTTGGGCATCAGCGGTGGAAGTGTCGCCCAATTTCCGCGCGCAGCATCCGGATATAGTGTTTCACGACGGCCGGCTGCATATGGTTTACTCAGAGCAGCCGAACAGCATTAATGACAATAGTAATTTGCGCTACAGAATTTATAATGCGGATTTAACAAATGTGCTGAGCGATGATATTGTTCTCTCTGCTAAAAAAATCTATTCGCCGCGTTTGAGTTTTTCCGGCAATACGCCGCTGATCCAATATGTCGACAGCGCGGACGGCAGCGCGCATTTGGTCAAGATGACCGCCAGGGACGCGTCAGGCTCTTGGCTTGCGCCGCAGACTTTGGCAGACGCGCCCAACGCCGTGTATGCGCATAGTGTCGCGGATATTGCTAATGATTTGCCGGATGTGCTCTGGTACAACACCACTGATCAAAAAGTTTATTTTGCCGCCAAGACGGAAACGCCGGACTTGGTCGCGCCGCTCAATGGCGGAGTAACTATCAACGGCGGCGAAACGCTGACCAAAAATCCGGTTTTGCAATTAACGTTATCCGCGTCCGATGCCGGCAGCGGATTGGCCAGCGTGAATATCAGCGAAACACCCGCGCTGTCCGCGGTGTGGCGGACTTATGCGGCGAGTGTTGAGTATACGCTAAGCGATCAAACGCGCAATCAGGCCAAAACATTGTATGTGTGGTATCGGGATAAAGCCGGAAATATTAGCGAGGTTTCCACACGGAGTATTTATTTGACCGACGCCGGCGGCAGCGGCGGTAAAGTGAAAATAAATAATGACGCGCCATATACAAATACACGTAATGTTACTCTGACTTTTAACAACAATCACGCTTGGGCTTATGATATGCGGGTTTCTGATGATAGCACTGTCAAATGGGTGAGCAAAAACACAACGCTGGCTTGGGACTTGTCGTCCGGCGACGGAACAAAAACAGTTTCCGTCGAGTACCGCAATATGGCCGGCAATGTTACGTGGAGCGGGACTAGCGATACGATCTATCTGGACACGGCGACTCCGGACATTACCTCGGCCACGAGCAGCCTTGTCTCTAGCAAGAATAGTCCGGTTTTCACCTGGACTGCCGCGGATAATCCTAAAAACAATTATGCTTCCGGCGTATCCACCTATAATATTTATTGGGGCGGCAATTCTAGCGGCGCTGCGCCTACTGCTGCCAAGGTCAGCCCGAACAGCAATTATGCTCCTAGTTCGCTGTCCACGCAGGGAACTTACTATCTGCGCGTGCAGCCGGTAGACCGAGCCGGCAATACCGGAAATTGGGTTACCGCGGCGGAGTATGTTTATGATAATACAGCTCCGGAACAGGCTGCGGTTACGATTAATAATGGCGCTGTTTACACCGCCACGAGCAATGTCAAATTGGCATTCAAAGCTGCGGACAGCGTCAGCGGCGTGGTTTCGATGAATATCAGCAATACCAGTGCTAAAAATAGCTGGCTGAACTATACGGCAGCCAGCAATTATTCTTGGCTGTTAACCGGCGCTGATGGACTCAAAACTGTCTATGTTTGGTTCAGAGATAAAGCCGGTAATGAAACTCTCGTAACGGATAATATTTACTTGGACACCACCAAACCGGCTGGCACGCTGACGATCAACGGCGGCGAGACACTCACTAAAAACTCTACGCTGTATCTTACTCTCTCTGCTTCCACAGACACGGTTAGCATGAATATCAGTGAAATAAACTCGCTGTCTGCCAACTGGCTCGCTTTTTCGTCAACGCACACATACAAGCTGATCGACACGGCCACCGGCAATCATACTATCTATATTTGGTACAGAGACGCTGCCGGTAATACCAGCAATGTTATTTCGGATAGCATCATGTTGTCCGATCAAGGCGGCAGCGGCGGGGCTGTAAAGATAAACAATGACGCGCCATATACAAACACGCGCAATGTTACTCTGACTTTTAGCGGGAATCACGCTTTGGCTTATGATATGCGGGTTTCTGATGACAGCACTGCCAAATGGGTGAGCAAAAACACAACGCTGGCTTGGGACTTGTCGTCCGGTGACGGGACAAAGACTGTCTATGTGGAATACCGGAATATGGCCGGCAATGTTACGTGGAGCGGGACTAGCGACACGATCTATCTGGACACGGCATTGCCCAGCGGGAGTGTGGCCAGCGTTGCTGGCGGGGTGGAATACGGCGGGAACACCTACGTCGATCTTGTAAACGGCGGCGTGTCGCTCAATCTGGTT
>BGZN01000004.1 GCA_003864455.1 Candidatus Termititenax aidoneus
ATCGCGTGCGCAGACCAGTTTGGCGAGAACAGAATTTTCCTGCATAAAAGCATTGATGCTGTCGCGCAGCATACCGCTGACGAGTCCGCTCAAGCGCGGCAGCTCAAACAGCGGCGGCAGCGGCGGACGCTCCAGCAAATACAGCGCGCTTTGCGCGATATTCACGGCATGATCGCCCATGCGCTCCAAATCGCGGTTCATGCCCAGCATCATCAAAATCGCCCGTAAATCTTTGGCCTGCGGCTGATATTGCGCCAGCAGACTGGTCGATTTTCTGTCTATTTCAATTTCTTTGCCATTAGCCTGCGGCTCGGCTTGAGTCAGAATATTTTGCAGCCTATTCACGTCTTTCCGGAGCAAGCCCTGCACTCCGTCCGCCGCCATTGTTTCCACCAGCGCGGCATATTCCAGCAAGTCTTTTTTCAAATCCAATAATTTTTCCGCTAGCATTTTTTCTCCTTTCGTTTAACCAAATTTGCCGGTCAAATATTCTTCAGTCCTTTTATCCTGCGGCGTGGTGAACATTTTTTCCGAAGCGCCAAACTCCACCAGCTCACCCAAATACATAAAAGCCGTGAAATCCGAAACACGCGAAGCCTGCGCGATATTGTGCGTAACCAGCATGATCGTCACCGTTTTTTTCAACTGCACGATTAACTCCTCAATGCTCGCCGCAGCTTTGGGGTCCAGCGCGGAAGTCGGCTCGTCCAGCAGCAAAATTTCCGGATGCATCGCCAGCGCCCGGGCGATGCAAAGCCGTTGCTGCTGGCCGCCGGAAAGCCAGGCGCCGCGCTTGCGCAAACTGTCTTTGACCTCGTCCCAGAGCGCGGCGGCGCGCAAGGATTCCTCTACCAAATTATCCATTTCCGGCTTATTAAGTTTCAAGCCGTTGAGCAAATAACCGGCGACCACATTGTCATAAATGCCCATGGTCGGAAAAGGATTGGGGCGTTGAAAAACCATGCCGATTTTGCGGCGCACCAGTATCGCGTCTAGCGCGTAAAGGTCTGCGCCGCCCAGAATAACTTTGCCCGTAACGCGCGCGTGAGAGGACAGCTCGTGCAGACGATTGACCGCGCGCAGGACAGTTGTTTTGCCGCAGCCTGACGGCCCCATAACCGCCGTGACTTTTTTCTCCTCAATATTCATCGAAACATTTCTGACCACAGTGTTTTCCAGAAAACTCACGCAGAGATTTTGTATTGTTAAAATATCCACCTATCTTCCTCCTCTCAAAACTGCACACGCCAGCGGCGCGTCAAAAACTTGGCAGCTAGATTTAGGCACAGCACACTCAGCACCAGCACAAAAGAAGCGCCCCAGGCCAGCCGATGCCATTCGGCATAAGGACTGGTCGCGTAATAAAAAATCAAATGCGGCACGGACTCGATCGGCCGGTCTAAACGCCAGCTCAAAAAAGGATTGCCAAAAGCCGTGAACAAAAGCGGCGCGGTCTCGCCTGCCACACGCGCCAAGCTGAGCAGCACGCCGGTGACAATGCCGCTCAAGCCCGACGGCACAATCACGCGCAGGATAGTCCGGTAATACGGCACGCCCAGCGCCAGCGCGGCTTCTTTGAGCTCCAGCGGTATGAGCCGCAGAGTTTCTTCCGTGGAACGCACAATGACCGGCAGCATGAGCAGCGCCAGCGCCGCGCCTCCGGACAAAGCCGAAAAAGTTTTAAGCGGCAGTACCAGCCAGGTATAAATTACCAGGCCAACGACGATAGACGGCACGCCTTGCAGTATTTCCACAGCGAGACGGGCGCAGTCCGCCAGCCGGCTTTTTTTGTTTTCCGCCAGATAAATGCCCAGACTCAATCCCAGCGGTACAGCCAGAGCAAAGGCCACCGCCAGCAGCAGCGCCGAGCCGAGCAACGCATTGGCGATGCCGCCGCCGGCCTCGCCCAGCGGCTGGGGCATGCGGCAGAAAAACTGCCAGTTGAGCGCGGACACGCCTTTAGCCAGCAAATAACCGAGTATCAAAACCAGCGGCAGCGCGGACAAAAAAGAAAATAGACAGACCATTCCGAAAAAAGTTTTGCTGATAAGCTGTCTTATTTGCAGATTATGCATTTAAGTCTCCACGCTAAATTTTTTCACAACATAACGCCCGGCCAGATTGATCAGCGCGGAAACTAAAAAAAGCAGCAGCCCGACCTGCATGAGACTGGAAACATAGAGCGGATCGGTCGCTTCGGCCAGCTCATTGGCGATAAGACTGGCCATAGTGTTGCCGGCGTCAAACAACGAGGCCGGCATTTTATTGGCGTTGCCGATCACCATAGTCACAGCCATCGTCTCGCCCAGAGCGCGTCCCAGAGCCAGCAAGACAGCGGCGCAGATGCCCGACCGCGCGTGCGGCAGGATCACGCGGCGGACGACCTCATAACGCGTTGCGCCCAGCGAATAGGCGGCTTCGCGAATATCCTGCGGCACAAGTTTGATAGTTTCCGCGGAAAGCGACGCGGCATAGGGAACGATCATTATCGCCAGCACGAGCGACGCGGCTAAAACACCGACACCGAGCGGCACAACACCGAGAGTTATTTCCAGACCGCGGATCAGCGGCACCAAAACAAACAAGGCCCAAAAGCCGTAAACCACGGACGGAATACCGGCCAATAATTCCACAGAGGAGCGCAGCGCGGAAGCGGCCAGACCTTTGCGGAAAAACTCGCCGAGGAAAAGCGCGATGGACAGCGCAAAGGGCAAGGTCAAAAGCAAAGCCAGGACGCTGGTCAAAAGCGTGCCAAACAGCAGCGGAAACGCGCCGTATACGCCGGTCAGCGGGTCCCAAACCGCGCCGGTGAAAAAATCGAAGCCGTTCGACCAAATCGCCAGCCAAGCTTTTACCAAAAGCGTCAGGAAAAACAAAAACAGAACCGCCGCCACAAAAAACGCGGATTTGGCCAGTATTTGCTGGAAAATATTTTCTTTGGTCTGCAAACTCAAACTGCGTAACATTTACGGAAAATTTAACAATTAAGAGTTTGTTAATTATTAAGGAATTGTTAAGATTGGGTTAAATTAAAACACCAAAACCAAAGCGCCAAGCGTGATCAAAGCGCCGCCGATTATAGTCTTAATGGTCACCGCTTCTTTTAATATCACAAAAGCCAAAACCACGCCGATAAGCAGACTAAGTTTATCCAGGGAAATAACTTTTGACGCTTCGCCGATTTGCAAAGCCCGATAATAACAAAGCCAGGACAATCCGGTGGCCACACCCGACAGCAGCAAAAACCATAAACTTTTAGAACCAATATTTGCCAGATCTTGCTGCTTGCCGGTCGCCCAAACCACCGCCCAGGACACGAGCAAAACCACCACAGTGCGTATGGCTGTCGCCAAATTGGAATTCACATTTTCCACGCCAATTTTCGCCAAGATCGATGTTAAGGCCGCAAAGAAAGCCGCCAGTAAAGCGTAAACTATCCACATGAGGCAATATTATATCCTAATTTGAAGTAATTTTTTATCTTGGATAGTCTAAATCTCATCGCATTTCATTTAATGGATGTCGATGGCTTTGCGCTGCAAGTTATGCGAGCTCCAGCCACCGACAAAAAATTCAGAGAGCACAAAGTTTAGTTCACCTTTATCGAATTAACATTCGCCAGGGCTTTGGCCGCGACAGATTGGGGGAGTCTGCCGTAGTCCAGTTCTCTGGTAAAAGCCTGCCCGTCCGCAATAATCCACTTCAACAGGTCTGTAACTTCTCTGGCCTTGGCCGGATTTTTGGACAGATCCTGATAAGCCACCAGCCAGGTAAAGCCACAAATCGGATAGCCGTCGCGCGCTTTGGTGTTCACAATCGACGCACGGGTGTCCGCCGGTATCTCCACGTCAGCCGCCGCGCTGGTGGATTCCAAACTCGGTGTAATGAAAACACCGGAGCTGTTTTGCACCGCGGCGTATTTCATTTTATTCTGATTGGCGTAGGCGATTTCCGTATAGCCGATGGCGCCGGGCATTTGCTTAATCAGGCCAGCCACGCCGGAATTGCCTTTGCCGCCGACCGCCAGTTTGGACTTGGTAGAAAAAGTTTTACTCATTTTCCAATTGGTCGGATCGATCTGGCTCAAATAATCCGTAAATATAGAAGTCGTGCCGGAGCTGTCCGAGCGGTGCACCACAAAAATATCTCCGTTAAGTTTCAGGCCAGGATTAACCGCCGCGATTTGCGGATCGCTCCATTTGTTAATCTCGCCGTTGAATATTTTGGAAACCAAAGCCGGCGTCAATTTCAAATCGGGATTGCCGGGGAGATTGTAAGCGACAACCACCGCGCCGATGCAGGTCGGAATATGTACGATTGGCGCGCCAGCCGCCGCGATCTCTTTGTCGGTCATATAGGCGTCCGTGCCGCCAAAATCAATGACCTTTTCCGTGAGCTGCTTAATGCCGCCGCCCGAGCCGATGCCCTGATAATTCACTTTCACGCCTTTTTGCTGTTCGTACACCGCAAATATTTTGGAATACAGCGGCTGGGGAAAAGTCGCGCCAGCGCCCAGCAAATCAGCAAATCCCAATGCGCCCAGCAATATTGTCAGCAAACTCATTTTTAATTTGTTGTTCATGTTTTTTCTCCTTGTGTTTTTTATTCTCTCACACGTCGCCTGTCTCTTGCGAGACAGGCTTGTGGGTCTCACTTCACGTTGCGCTCACGCGCTTGTGAAGTTCGACTAGAACTTCACATTGATTTCAAAACGGGTCGAAGACGAATTAAGTATCGCCTTGGCGGAATCGCTGAGATCATTGCCATCTCTGTCCGTATCGTCGATACCTTTGAATTTGTAGTAATCGACTGTAAAGCTCACATTTTCCACCAAACCTAGAACTAAAGTTATCTGCTCGCCCTCGGTATTTTTCGTGCTATGGGCATCATCCGTAAAATCCCAGCCGAGATTTTTCTCTAAACGGCGATTCAGATAGCGCAGAGAATAATCACCTAATTTCGCAACTTTAGCTGTGCCAAACTCAAGACCGTACGCTTTGGCCTTGTTATCTTTGTTGTCGTTTGGATTTGTGAAATCATCGTACAGCAACGCTACTTTCTCAAAATAAGGCACGCTTAAATTAGCGCCAATCTTGGCAGCAATCTGATTAGCCGCCTTATCACCAAAATAAGATATTACGGTGTTATCATAGAAAGGCACAGCATATTGAGTATAGGCCGTTTCTAAACTATAGTCTCTAAGTATTTTCCATTTTAACCCTAACTGCTGTACCTCCAGATTGGCATTCACGCCCAGACCCGTGCCACTACTATAGGCACTGATGCCATTGACATGATTGAGCACATAACTGCCAACATTGGCAAAAAGATCCAAACCTTCGACACCCAAATTCTTATAATTGTAATTTAGGTTTTTGCCTTCCAGAGAAATATTGCTGTCCCAAGCGACCGTCGTTGTCGTGTAAATGCCTTCTTTCAAATCAAACTTACCAATAATCGCTTTGAATTTGCCTGTAACTTCCGGCACCCATTTTGGCGCATAACTCAAATAAGCCTGATCGAGATTAATGCCTTGATTACCAAAAGGATTGGTGCTGCCACTGTCCCCAAGGGTCTGTGTAACCGACTTGGTGTTATTCAAGGCGCCGGTGGCCAGACGCGCGCCGGCCGTAAACTCTTCGTTGATTTTGGAAGTCAAACCAAGACGGTAACGGATACGTTCGCGGTAACGATGCGCGGTCTTCATGCTGTCATCAGCAACTTTGTAAATATCCTGAGTGTCCTCCTGTAACCTATACCTAAAATCCTGATTCACATCGGTCTGGATAAACCAGCCCGGCGCCGCGCTGGCTATTGAAGCCAAAGCCGCCGCTCCTATCACTAAAAATTTCAGCACATTTTTTCTCATATTTTCCTCCTTGTTTTTTCTGCATTTCCTGCAGTTGCGGAAAAGTTTAGAGAAAATCTGTTAAAAGAAAATTTGCGGATTGTTATATCCGGGTTAAGAAAAAACAATAAAATATATTCGCGCAGCAAATGTTATAATAGAAAAATGTTTATCATCACCCAGCATCAATACGATCTCATTATGCGGCAGGCGCAGGAAAATTATCCGTACGAAACCGGCGGTGTGCTCTGCGGTTCTTCTGACGGAGTCATCAAAGGCGTCCTGCCGCTTTACAATCAAGCCGGCGGCGATCAGCACAAAGAATTTGGCATGTCTGCGGACGATATACTGCGCGGCCACGAGTTCGCCAAAAAGCACGGCCTGATTTTTTTCGGCGTGTATCACACGCACCCCAACGGCATCGCTTATCCGTCCGACCAGGACATCAGTAACAATCAGCGCTTTTTATTTATCATTTCGCTGCGCGACCGCTACAATCCCGAATTTGCCGCCTACAGTGTCCTGCCTGGCCGCGCGGTTATCCGCGAGGACATACAGGTTGTCAACGACAACGGCATTACAGTCATTGATATTCACACCGGCAAACCCAAACTTTCCGAAAGTGTGTCCACGCTGGAAATGGGCAAACTGCACACGCTGATCGATGCTATCGTCGACGAGCGTGCCAAATATCCGCGGCTCTCGCCCAAAAATAAATTTGAGGCCAGCCGTTTCAGTTTCAATACCGAAGCGTAAAACTTGCGTATATTTCTTGCCGGATTTATAATCCGCGCATCAAATTCACGAGGTGTTTTATGTCCAATATTCCTGAGGAACTCAAATACACAGCCGAACACGAATGGGTCAAAATCGACGGCGGCAGCGCGCTGGTCGGCATCACCGATCACGCGCAATCCGAGCTGGGCGATATTGTGTTTGTGGAAATGCCGGCGGTCGGCAAACAGGTCGCGCAAAACGGCGATTTCGGCGTGGTGGAGTCGGTCAAAACCGTGTCCAATCTTTACTCGCCGCTGTCCGGCGTGGTGTCGGCGATCAATCCGCTGCTGGAAAAATCTCCCGAGCTGGTCAACCAAGACCCTTACGGCGAAGGCTGGATCATCAAGCTAAAAGATTTTAACCCAGCCGAATTTTCCGCCCTGCTTGACGCGGCGCAGTACAAAGCAAAAATAGGCGAGTAAAAAAATCCATGGCGTATTTTCCGCACACGGAAAACGAAATACAGGCAATGCTCCAAACTATTGGCGCGAAAAATATTGGTGAGCTTTTTGCCGATGTGCCGGAGAAATTAAAAAATCTGGAGTTCCCCGAATTTAAGCCGGTTTCGGAAATAGAGCTTCTGGCGGAGTTTGCCGAATTACGGCGTCAGACGGAATGCCAGTCCGCTTCTTTTTTGGGCGGCGGACGTTATGCTCATTATATACCGCCTGTCGTGCCGGCTCTGGCCGGACGCTCGGAGTTTTACACAGCCTACACACCCTATCAGCCGGAGATCAGCCAGGGCACGCTCACGGCAATTTACGAATTTCAATCCATGCTCTGCGAATTGACCGGACTGGATATAGCCAATGCTTCGCTTTATGACGGCGCGACGGCTCTGGCCGAAGCGGTCAGCATGGCGGCTGCCGCCACCGGACGAACAGAATATGTTTTAGCCAACACTCTGCACCCAAATTATTGTGAAGTCTTAAAAACTTATCTCACACCGCGCAATATTACGGAACAAAAAAAGAGCGGCAAAAACACCGCGGCGGTAATTTTTGCTCTGCCGGATTTTCACGGACTGATCAGCGCCTGGCAAGAACATTTGCTAAAGGCCAAAGAAAACGGCGCGTTGTTTATTGTCTGCGCCGATCCATTATTGCTTTCTGTCCTCGAGCCGCCTCCGGCGGACATCATCACCGGCGAAGCGCAGCCGCTGGGTTTGCCGCAAAATTACGGCGGACCGGCTCTCGGTTATCTGGCCGCCAAAAAAGATTTCCTGCGCCAGATGCCCGGCCGCATAGTCGGGCGCACGACAGACGAGCGCGGCAACCGGCCTTTCGTCCTGACCATGCAGACGCGCGAACAGCACATACGCCGTGAAAAAGCGACTTCCAATATTTGCTCCAATCAAGCGCTCTGCGCGCTCATGGCTACTATATATATGTCCTATATGGGCAAGAGCGGCCTGCAAACTGTCGCCAGATTGTGCAAAGCCAACACGGATTACGCCAAGCAAACGCTGGGCAGTGTTCCAAATTTTTCTGCAGCCCAAGGGGAGCATTTTCGGGAATTTGTCCTGCATTGTCCAAGCGCCAAAAAAACAAATGAGGCGCTGGCCGAGGATTTTAAAATTGACCTGGTTTTAGATGACCGGCGCTTGTTATTGAGCGTTACGGAAAAAACAACAAAAGAACAGATAAATAAATTAGCAAAGGAATTAAGATGAATAAATGTTGCCAAGCGCGTGATTCTCTGCGCGCGCAGGCATGCCAGACGCAGGGGCGGATGGCAGAAAAGTTGATTTTCGAATATTCGCAAAAAGGCCGGAAAGCGCATACTTTGCCGGACGCGCCGCCGGTCAGTTTTGGTTTGCCGGAAAGAAAAGGCTTGCGCCTGCCGGAAGTCTCGGAAGTCGATGTCACACGGCATTACACTAAACTCTCGCAGCAAAATTACGGCGTGGACAGCGGTTTTTATCCGCTCGGCTCCTGCACGATGAAATACAATCCGAAAATCAACGAACAGATTGCCGCGTGCGAAGAATTTGCCGAAATGAATCCTTATGAGCCAGAACGTTTCGCGGCCGGACTGCTCAAAATACTTTACGCAGCCGAACAAATGCTCTGCCAAACTTTCGGTTACGCGAGATTTACGCTGCAGCCAGCGGCCGGCGCGCACGGCGAATTTACCGGACTGTTGATAATTCGCGCGTATCATCTAGACCGCGGCGACACCCAGCGCGTCAAAATTTTAGTGCCCGACGCGGCGCACGGCACCAATCCGGCTTCCTGTGCGCTGGCCGGCTTTCAAATTGTAACTATTCGGTCTCTGCCGGACGGCGGTGTAGACCTAAATGACCTAAAAAAACATCTCGACAATACTGTCGCTGGATTGATGCTGACTAATCCGAACACGCTCGGTTTATTTGAAAAAAATATTCTGCCAATCGCCGAGTTGGTGCATAACGCCGGCGGCCTGCTTTACTATGACGGCGCAAACGCCAACGCCACGCTTGGCCTAGCTCGTCCGGCCGATATGGGTTTTGACGTCTGTCATCTCAATTTGCATAAAACCTTTGCCACGCCGCACGGCGGCGGCGGACCCGGCTCCGGTCCGGTCGGCGTTACAACCGCGCTCGCGCCGTATCTGCCGCGTCCGCTAATCGATTTTCAAAACGGAAAATATTATCTGAATAATGACCGGCCTAAATCAATCGGCAAAGTGCATTCTTTTTACGGCAATGTCGGTGTGATCCTCCGCGCTTACGCCTATCTAAAAATACAGGGTTCGGCAGGCTTGAAACGCGCTTCCGAATTGGCTGTGCTGAACGCCAATTATGTCAAAGCCCGTCTGCAAAAAGTTTATAATATTCCTTATCCGCAAATCTGTCAGCACGAGTTTGTCATCAGCGTCAAAGAATGGAAAAAGCAATATGGCGTGTCGGCCGCGGACATTGCCAAACGCCTCATGGATTACGGTTATCATCCGCCGACGATTTATTTTCCGCTGATCGTGCCGGAATGTTTAATGATCGAGCCGACCGAAACGGAATCCAAAGAAACGCTGGACGCTTTTTGCGACGCCATGCTCAAGATCGCTACGGAGGTAAAGACGAACCCGGAGCTTGTAAAATCCGCGCCGCACAGCACAATTATTGGACGTTTAGACGAAGTCAAGGCGGTCAAAGAGCCGGATTTGAATTATTTTGCCGGAGCTTAAGAACAGGAATTGAACCTGCGACCCGCGCGTTATGATACACTACCGAATATGAGAAAATTTACCATTGAATTTGAAGCAGGGGCATTGCCCACACAAAAAGAATTAGCAACAGCTTCTTTTCTCGCAAACCAAAGAAAGAAAATCTTATTTCTAAAACCGATAGACCGCAATCACATCAAAACTCCTGACATTATAATGGATAACTTAAAATGGGAAATGAAATGCCCTGAAGGTAAGGGAAAGTATTTGTTGCAAAACACTTTACACAAGGCAATAAAACAATCTGTCAATGTAATCATAGATTTAAGATGGATTAAAATTTCCCCGGAAGAAAAATGTATCAGTAAGTTAAATAAGGAATTTAACCTATCCAAAGCCCTGAAACGTCTGGTAATCATCACGCGGACAGAAATGCTTGACTTACAAAAATAATTTGCTATGATTGCTATATAAAGCGCGGCCGGAACTGGAATGTATCGGTTGCGCTTTTTCTTTTGGAGCCGAGAACAGGAATTGAACCTGCGACCCGCGCATTACGAATGCGCTGCTCTACCAGCTGAGCTATCTCGGCATAAAGACAGATAATACTACCTATAACACAATTACAAAATAGCAATATATATTTAACGATACATGAAACAGCAACCGTTGGTTGCTGTTAGCTATCTCGGCACGAAGACAATCACTATTATCTGCCAAATATTTACAAAATAACAACATCTACTCAACGTTACATGAAACCATAGCCGTCAGGCTATGGTTAGCTATCTCGGCACGAAGACAGTCACTATTATCTGTCAAATATTTACAAAATAACAACATCTACACAACCATACGGTAGCTTCGACAGGCTCAGCCACCGGGGTCAAATATTTACAATATCTACTCAACGTTACATAAAACCATAGCCGCAGGCTATGGTTCGCTATCTCGGCACGAAGACAGTCACTATTATCTGTCAAACATTTACAAAATAACAACATCTACACAACCATACGGTAGCTTCGACAGGCTCAGCCACCGGGGTTAAATATTTACAATATCTACTCAACGTTACATAAAACCATAGCCGCAGGCTATGGTTCGCTATTTCGGTATAAACTTAAAACAGGCCAGTATTTTAGCAGAAAAATTAAATTTAGGGACTTTCGGCGGTATCTTTATTTTGAGCTTTTATTTTTGGCTTGCGTCCCAGCCGCGCGGCATTGAACGCGGAGCCAATAGTCAGTCCCTCATGTATCAGCATAGAAATGAACATATCCATAGTGCGCAGCATACGGCCTACACTGTTGCTGAATAAATTTCCAACGTAATTGAAAGCAAGACCGGTATAGCCGGTAACCACGCCGCCAATGACTAGCGCATTGCCAATAGTCGAAAGGAGAATATTTTGCAGCATATTACGGGAATACTGCCGCGACATTTGTAAAATATCTACAACTTTAGACAACTGACTGCCGTCCGTAACCAGCGCATGCGCGGCGTTGCGTGCCAGACCTTTGGCGTTCCAACTGATGCCAAAATCCGCCGCGGCCAGAGCGCCGCTGTCATTATTGCCGTCACCGACCATAGTTACATATTGTTTGCCGCCGTTTTGGTCTTTTTGCAAATTGCGAACGAGCGCGGTTTTTTCTTCCGGACGCAGTTCCGCATGTATATCTGTGTCTGGCAACGGTTTCGCGCCGCGCGCCAGTAATTCTTTATTCAAAAGTTCGACCGCGGCCTGAACTCGCTGCCGGCTGTCCCCCGAAGCGATCACAATCCGCTGTCCGGTTTTTTGCAGAGCGAGAATAGTGTCCACCGCGTCCGCGCGCAGAGTTTCCGCATATTCAAAATAAAGCCGTGCCTGACCGTCCACAACCATAACCACAGCATCTTCATTGAGACCGGTTGTCTCTGCCGTTGATAATAAACCTTCACCGCGCAAATACTTTAATGAGCCAACAGAAATTGTATGCTCCTGTCCGTCCGCGGTGTATGTGCCTTGCACAGCTTTGCCTAAATCCTGGAAATTTCTAATTTCCGGTCTCTGCGTCTGCGGACCGATATATTCGAGTATTTTTTCCGCAATAGAATGCGCGGCCAGAAATTCCACAGCATACAACAGCGGCAAGTCTTGCTCCGGCGCGCCATCCACCGTGTAATGCAAACCGCGGATAGAGAGGTGCGAGCTGTCGGTCAGCGTATCAGTTTTATCAAAAACAATAATTTGAGTTTTGCCAGCGGCAGCCAGAGCTTTGGGATCGCGTAAAATAATGCGGTCTTTGGCCAGGCGGGAGATGAGCGCCAGCTTAGCGGTAGGCAGAGCGGTCTGTACTCCGCAGGGCGTAGTCGCGACCAAAATAGTTAACGCGTTTTTGATCGCGAACATATTGGCCGAAAGCACGCCGTACATAAAGTAACCGCTGGAAAACAAACTCATCGCCGGAGACCATTTGCGGCTGAAAGCCTCGACAATATCTTCCGCCGCGCTTTTATTAGCGATGGCCTGCTGGATCTGTTTTTCCTGCTGGGCTAAAGCGGAATCCGCGTAAGTCCGGAGCGCCTGCGCCTGCGCTGTGTCGTCCAGAACAATAGCTCCTGATAATACAGTTTGACCGGGCATTTTCAATACAGGCACGGATTCGCCGGTCATATGCGACTCGGACACGGTCATTTGCTGGAGAGCCACCGCGTCCACAGGCAACTGCTGGCCTTTTTTCAAAACCAGCGTGGATTGCGGCGCTATATTCTCCAGCGGAGTCAAAGTCTGTCTGCCGTCCTGCAGGGTGATATATTCCTTAGCCAGTTGAGAACTGTTCATCACTCTGGCCAGAGCTTTACGGGTTTTATTTTCCGCAAGTTTTTCCAGTACATGACTGAGCTGGCCGTGCATGACCGCCAAAAAAGCAGCCTCGGCCAAACCGGGTAAAGCGCCGCCATAATTTTGCCAGGGAGTGCCCAGACATTCTTGAATAGCTTGCTGATGTATCGGGCAGCAAGGAATATAATCGCCGCTGATAAAATTATACATAGACACAAAAAACGGCAGGGCAATCGAAAGCGCGATTTGCGTGTCTATCGAAACCGTTCTTCGGCGGGCAGTACGCAAAAACTGCAAAAAAGCCTCTTCGCGTTCTGACGTCAACTGCTCTTGAAAAACCGCCTGCGCCAACTGCCGCTGTTTATTTGGCGGAAGCAGCGCGGCTCTAGCCAAAAGTTTTTGCGCGCCCAGCAGTGAACGCCTGAAAAAAAGCTCGGCGTTTTGCTCCGCCGTATGACGCAAATAAGCCATGACCGCGTCGGTCTGCCCGATAGTCAAGCCCAGATCAAAAAGCGCCGCGTATATTTCCTCGGCGCAGTTTTGCGCGTTGACCGTATATAAATCTGCGCCCAACGGCGCGAGCACTTCCTGTTTCTTTAATAGGTCAAATATTTGTTCCAGCAAATTTTGATCTTGAACTCCGGTCTGCAGAGCAAAGAGTTTTTGATCAATATTATTAAATTCTGAAAATTTAGTCTGCAGCTCAGACAGAGTAAAGCGCGGCAGGCGCAGATTTTGCACGGCGTCCTTAACCAGACCAAAACCATAAAAAGAAGCCAGGGTTAATCCGATAGTATTTACCAGACCGAGAGTTCCGGAAGAATGGATTTTGAACAAAGATACATTTTGCGCAGCGTCGGCCAAAATACCAAGGTTTAAGCTGGAGCGCACCTCAGAAATCTGTCCGCCTAAATTGCCAGAGCCATAATGGATCAAAAGCGGCAGGGAAAAGATAAATGCGGCATAAGCGCCTCCCGCCACAGCGCCGGTGGTTTTAGCAATATCGTGAAATTTGATTTTCTCGGCCTCTAAAACATCCGCAGCCACAATTTTGAGATACATATATTTCTGCCTTTCCTGGTAAATTATCGCAATTGAAATTCAACTGCAATAAATAACTTATATACTAAATGAAAATAAATATCAATACCCTGCTCCCGCGCTTTTTGAATATTTCAACAAAATTTTTTTAAGAAAAATAGCTTCTGTCCACATAACCTGCCGAATCTTTCTAAACAGCCGCCACAGCTTCCAATTCCTGTTCTTGAAGCTCCGTGTCTTGTTTTTGTTTTTTCTTGCGGCGTCCTTCCTGCTCACGCCGGTCTTTTTGCTCGCGCTGGCGTTTAAGATAATCGCGCCAGACTCCGTACATACCTTCCAGATCTTCGTCCTGTTCTTCTTTATGTATAATTTTTCCCAGCAGCAAATTAATCAATTTGCTTAGATTTTCTTTTTGTATATCGCGTTCATGGGCGATGCGGCTCAATTCCGCAAAAGAAATAATCGGCTGGCTCTGAACTTTGGCCTCTTTCGCGCCAATATCGCCAAAAGATAAAACGCCGCCGGATCTGCCAGCCAGAGCAGTTCCTTCCAGCCCTCTGAAATTATTCAGAATCATTTTTTCGCCGTTTTTGCCGGTAAGCATGGTTTGCTCCGCCGTCAGATTGGCAAAAGCCAGATTAATCTGTATCGGCCTGAGCATAACCTTTTCGCCGGTTACAACAGTATTGCCTGTATTGCCCGCCGCCAAAACTGCGGCGCCGGATTGATAGATATTTTTGGCGCTGTCAGAAAATACTGCGTTAACCGTATTATTTAAAACCGGACTATGCACAGCGCGTAAAATCTGCGCCGACATTCCCCCTGTGGCGGCGCTGTTAGACAGGTTTACCGCAGCAGCCGTATTCGCAGATGCGGAAGGCGGCGCGCCGGTCGCAGCAAGCGTGGCTGTTGCAGCTAGCCCGGTGGCTGAGCTTGTCGAAGCCACCGTATGCGCTCCAGCTGCAGCAGGCGCGGCGGTTGCAACTGTTGGAGTCGTGGGAACTGCTGGGGCGGCCTGGGTTACGGGAACTCCGGCAGGCACAACACGCCCTGCGCTAACCGTATTTTGCTGAACCGCCGCCGTGCCTGTACTGGCCGCCGGCACATTGATTGTATTGTATTGTATTGAAGCCGTTTTAGAAAAAATATTTTGGGCTTGAGTATTTTGACCTGACCCAATATTTGACGTTATGCTTCGCGCCGCCGCTGCCACAGTTTGATTTGAAATACCGGCGCGTGAGGCTGCTTGTACGGAAACAGTTGTATTGGCCGGCAGACTTACGCTGACCTTCACGCTGCGCCCCATAACAGGAGCAGAGGACTTGTCAGCGGCCTTGGCCGTAGCCAGGGCTTGGTCGGCCTTTGCCTCTGCAACGCGGCTATTTGCCAAATGCTCGGCTGTAGTTTTGGCGGTAAGCTGCGCCTGTACAGAAGCTGAAGTATTTTGTTGTCCGACAGGTGTTTTCACATCCTGCGCTTTGTTTCCCGTAGAAGCGCTGACTATCGTTCCGGAACTCGACGCTGTATTGCTTGCTAAAGCGGATTTTGAAGAACCACCTGTTACCGGATCGCTAAAACTTACCGCTCTTGCGCCAGAACAAACCGGACAATTACAAGTGTCTGGATGTCCTCTCTGAATAGCGGCCGCCATAGCGCCCGCAGCTATTTTACTTCCTGCCGCCTGCTCAGCAACAACCAACGCCTCCACCTGCTTTGCTTGCTGCGGAGCAGCCTGTACGCTATTGGCATTCGACAATCCTCTTTGCACAATCACCGGCGCTCCTGACTTTGCTTGCTGTGGAACAGACTGCGCGTCATTAGCGCTTGACGCTCCTCGCTGCACAACTACCGGTCTTGCCGGCTGAGTAACCGCAAATAAACCAACACCGGTCATGTTAACCTTCCTTTGCCAGATAATCAGCAGCCTGCTTCAAAATAATATCGAGCAAACGCCGCTGCCCATCCTTTTTTAACCGCTCAGCATAAACTTGCGCTGTTTTGGTTTTCACGAAATGCTCCTTTCCGTAATGCTGGCGGCCTGTTTGCTCCGATGCTCCAGATAGGCCGGCATTTTTTCCACCAAGGCAAGAGTTTTAAGCAGCACATCGCGCAGAATAAAAATCTTTTTATCCATCTCGTCAATAAAAGTTTCCAGCACTTCAACTTTGTCGTTAAAAATATCCGTGTTTTTGGAAAGTATAGCGACAGCATGATAAACCGTCTCAAAAGTATTGGGGTTTTTGGCCAGCAGTTGATTGTATTTAGCGTTGATCTCTTTAGTCTGTTCGACCTGCAGATTAATATAGTCTATTTTGCCCCAGAGCTTATCATTCTTGCGTACCGCTTCCAACTGAGCAAGCTGCTCTTTGAGCGCCGCCAAAACTTTATTCAATCCAGCTTCCGCGCCAGCAGTATTTTCTTTCACCGCGTCTGTCATTTTGTTACGCCTTGTTCCTTTTCCGCATAGTTTGCCGCTTCTATAAAACCCGGCTCTTCATTTAAAATAGCCTGCGCGTTTTGAATGACCCGGCGGTCATTGGCCGGCTGTATATTTTCCGAGAACAAAACATTGATTCGCGAAAGATTATATTGCGCGCCCATAGCGTCCAGCAGGGCATAAGCGCAATTCAAATCCGTCTGCGTGGCGTCCTCGCCAGGATCATTGGTGTAAAGGCGGTAGCCTTCCAACTGGCGCAATTTTTGCTGATAAGCGCTGTGGCGCAGATCCGCGTCAGAAATACTTGTCTCATCTTTATCCAGCGCGGCAATTTCACGCAAAAGACGCAGTTCTCTATCGGGCTGTTTGATCAACCGGCTGAGCAGAACATTGTTCGGATTATAAAGCTGTAGATTAAATAATATTTCTTTAGTCGGTCTAGATAAACTGCTCATGGGCGGATTCACCGTAAAAGAACCCTCTTTCGGGACATTGTAAGCCCGCACAATAGCATGATGCGGAGGTTCTTCAGGCGGAAAATAAACTCCGGCAAATTGCGGAATTTTCCGAAAATCCAAACCGAATAAAAACTCTTCCATAACAACATAACTATTCGCAAATTTGGCCGCACCCAGTCTCTCCCGCAAGCCTTCCAAAAACAGACGGGCTGTTTCCAAATCATAAAAAGTACAAAGCGCCTCATGCAAAGGACAATTATCATTCCAATACATGTAAATCCCCTGCATTTGACCGAGCAGTTCATCAGCCTGCTGTTGATTGGCTTTATAATCATCAGTGCTGATATAATTTCCGCCGGCGTCTTTTTTGAGCGCCGCAAATTTCCGCAATATATCCAACTCCAACTGCGGATTTTCAATAATTATAGTTTTAGTCATATCGGGCTTTTCCCGATTGACCACAAAATTTGGGACTTGCGTTATATTTGGTATATATGGATCTGCCATAACTAACTCCTTTTTTTATTTTTAATTTATATTTCTAAATTTTGCTCTCTATCATTTCCAACATATTCACATTTACATAACCACCACATCCTTTACTTGCAATTGATGCAATAGCATTGCAATTACAAGACGGATATTACAACTAAATGAAATTAAATGTCAATAGCCCGCATGGGCTTCAGGCAAATGGCACTTAATTAGAGGGTTTAATCCAAAAATTCAACGGAGTTAAAATATCCAAACAATTCCCAGTACGACCTTGGTGTAAAGTTAAGCAATATTACAATTTTTTATCAAAGAATTTTTTTGAGATATTTTTTCAACCAACCGAGATTATTATACTCTGGATTAACTTTAATTAGCGACTTATGTTTTTCCAATACTAGTTGCGGTTTGGCAGGTTTTTCCTCTGAATTATCAAATAAGAAAAAATTGTCAGCCACATTCATACAATCACACACAAGTTTTAATGATTTGTAATATCTTGAAACTATTTTATTTCTGGGCACATCATGCCCACCGTGCAGAACACGCTCTTGGATACGCCGGATATTTATTTTAGGATTTTGGGTTACAATGTATATTGCTGTTATAATGTATCCCTGTGTTTTCACAAACCTCAAAAAATCAAGTTTCTCAAATGTAGAAAAAACCGATTCAAAAGAAAAAGATTTGCTTTCGGCTACTGCTCTGTAACGCTGCAATTCTGCTAGCTGCATTGCTTTGATATAAATTTCTTTATTATTTTTTAATTTTTCATCGAGATTATTATCCGGACAGATGTAATAAGCCGGACATTTTTCCTCAAGCATAAATTCATTAACTATGGTTGACTTGCCAGAGCCATTTGGCCCGGCAAACAAAAATATTTCTTTTTGAGAATTGCTCCCCATGTCCTATAAAGAAACACCTAGAGCCTTGCGGGTCTGTTTAGCCGCATGATCAAGATTTTTCTTAACCGTGGCATAGGGCGTGATTGTTATGTTAGTCACGATTTTTTTTATTATCTTGGCTTTTTGAGCATAGGTCATTGACGCACCTCTTTCAAATTACTGGCTACTTTTCTGGCATTTCTGGCAGACACCGCGCACTTTAGCGCCGAAACGCAGCGGTTGAAATTTGTGTCGCGCGGCAATCTTTTTTTGCAGCTTGATAATCGCGCTGTTGTCATACTCAAAAATCTGTCCGCACTTGACGCAAACCAAATGCCCGTGATCATGATGTTTGTAAAAATGCTCAAAACGAAACACGCCGTCAGCGCCGCGGATGCGCGCGGCCAGTCCAGCCTGCTCGATCACCTGCATCGCGCGGAAAGTTGACGAGTAGCTGACGTTAGGATGTTTTTTTTTCACCAAATCATGGAGTTCTTCAATCGAAAAATGTCCCTCGCTGTTGATAAAAACGTCCAGCACATCAAAACGCTGATGCGTGTTGCGCAGTGCGTTTTTGGCGATATAGTCCGCTAAAACCTGGGCTTCTTCTTGCATGGGGTTATTATAACAAATCCACGGATTTCAGGCACGTGGATTATTCTCTATATTCTTTTCCAGTTTCTTGATTTCCGCTGTATCCTTTGCGGCGGACATTTTGGCAATATTTTGCAGTTTCCAGTTCAGGGCAGGCAGGTTTTGCAAATTGGGAAATGGCAGTAGTGACCAGTCGGGCTGATTATGCATTAGCGACAATAAAAAATCCTTATGCTTTGCAGTCAGCGATTTTTTAACCCTATTGATTACAGAAATTCTAACGGCTAATAACTCTTCAAGGCTTATTTCTTCTGTCATACCTACAAAGGAATTAACAAAAATATCCTTTATATTCAGCAGATTTGGCTCAAGAATTTCTGAAAATGGACGATTGCCCTGTGCCAGATAAGCAATAAAAACATCCATAAGGGAATCCAAATTTTTGTTTTTTTGCAAATAAATCCGCATATCAAATATATCCTTCGGATGTTGGCGGTCAAGCATAGCGTTGAGTTTGCCAGCGTATAGTTCCAAATAAGACAGACATTTCACCGTGGCTTCTTTCTTGAAAATCTGTCATCCAAAATTGCTTCCCTCTGGCACGCAGATGGCATATCTGCCTATGTATTTGCCACCAACAACAAGTTGCCTTGCCCCTGTGCCTAAATCTATTTTAGTCTCATTCAACTTCTTATACCACGGATGGTTGACGGTAGAGGCAACATATAAGAATAGTCTTTTGGCTTTGATAGAAACACATTTTTCCAACAGGGTTTGTAAAAGATTGCTCCTTAAAGACGGGCAGAGTTCCATAAGTTTCACAAATTCATCATAATCCGCTTTGGTCGGCACAAGATACGCCATTTCCAGCAAGGCTCTTTCCGGACTGGAAACTATTAGCCCCTCAATATTGACTACTGAATCCACAAGCGGTCTTCTGGTCTTGAACAACGGCATTGCCACAACATTATAAATCTTTTGGCTTTTGAGCCATTTCAAATGAGGTGTTCTGCTCTGATCTGTCCTGAATACATAATAGGTTTGGGCTTTTTTAAGAAAATGCCGCACCCCTTGCAAGTACAAGGCAGATTGCCCACCAAGGACAAAATCCAGTTTGTGCTTAAATTCCTGTTCTTGCATAGCCTTTATGCTCAAAAGCGGGGAAAGCGGTTTGTCCGTATGTTTATAAACCTCGGGGGCAACCCTTTCCAGCCAATTGCTTTTACGGTATTTTTGCAATAATTGGCTGGTAAAGCCATTATTTCGCAAATATTTATAGAACAACGGCTGCCCGCGTTCATAGGCTAGTAAAGCTTGCAGTTTGTTTCTGTTCTTTTTCATCAGTATACCTATGGTTTAGTGATAGAGTATCTTATAAAGATAAGCATAATATTTCTTTATATTATGTCAATACGCTATATTTACGGTATACTAACAAGAGTTTTGGTAAAGAGGCTTGTTAAGAATATCGGGTCATATTTAATTAACTCGATTTTGTTAAATGTTTCAGGGATAGCGCTACTACCAGAACCAACCAGAAAAGTTTTACACTCGTTCAATGTGTGCTGGTAATCGTTTTTAACAGATATGCTTAGCAGCTTCCTAAACAGAAAACCCAAAACCGCCAATAACGCCACAAGTGGCGTTGCCTTGCGTCTCGGCCAGTCGCTCCCGACCCCGACCCGCCGAAACAGTCGCCAAAAAGAAATTAAAAACGCCAAATGCAGTGCGGTTTTTTGCCCCCCAACCTGAAACCGTCTTAAAAAACAACCTTGCTCTATTCACCAAAAGCTGTGATTTTGGGTGGTTTGGGGTATAATGGAGGTGTTATGGTAATCCGCCAAGAATACTTAAATCAACTAAAACTTCTCAAAGATCAAAAGATTATAAAAGTCATCACTGGTATTCGCCGTAGTGGCAAATCCACACTTTTGGAACTTTTTCGCGACGAATTGGAAAAGCAAGGTATCAAAAAATCTCAGACTCAATCTTTCAATTTTGAGGAAGAGAAAAATGTGGATCTGCGAGATTGGCGAAAATTACATCAAACAATAGAGAAAAAACTCGTCTCCACCGAGATGAACTATATTTTTTTTGACGAAATCCAAAAAGTTGAGAAGTTTGAAGAGGTAGATTTTGTAGTGGAAAAGGGTAGCGGCGTGCGAAAATACTACCAAGTGGCATTGAAAAAATAAATGTTGTTGATTGGCTATTAAATAAAGGAAAACAAAACTTATGAACAACAACGAAACCCAACAACTCGAACGCACCCTCTGGGACGCCGCCAACAAACTGCGTGGCAATATCAACTCCTCCGACTACAAATACGTCGTGCTGGGGCTGATTTTCATCAAATATGTTTCCGACGCTTTTGAAACGCAATTCGCCAAATACAAGGTGGAAGGCTTTGATGAGTCCGACGAGGATTTCCTCCGCGATTACCTGACCAAAGACAACATCTTCTATGTCCCGCCCACTGCTCGCTGGAAATATCTCCAAGACCACGCGAAAACCCCGCAAATCGGCGAACTCGTGGACAAGGCAATGGACGCCATCGAAAAAGAGAATAAATCCTTAAAAGGCGTTCTCCCAACCAACTACGGACGCGAAGAATTGGACAAAACCCGCCTCGGCGAACTGATTGACCTTTTCACCAACAAAATCCGTTTCGGCGCAGACAGCAAAGACCTGCTCGGGCGCGTCTATGAATACTTTATGGGAATGTTTGCCGACAGCGAAGGCAAACACGGCGGCGAGTTTTACACCCCGCGCTCCATCGTCCGGCTGCTCGTAGCAATGATTCAGCCCTTCAAAGGCAGAGTATATGACCCTTGCTGCGGCTCCGGCGGAATGTTTGTCAGCAGCGAAGATTTCGTGGCGGAACATTCCGGGCGTATCGGCGACATCGCCATTTACGGACAGGAACTCAACACCACCACTTGGCGTCTTGCCAAAATGAATATGGCGATTCGCGGCATTGACGCACGCCTCGAACAGGGCGACACCTTGCAGGACGACAAACTCAAAGATTTGAAGTTTGATTTCATCCTCGCCAATCCGCCGTTTAATATCAGCGATTGGGGACAAGCCCGCGCCCAGGACGATGTCCGCTGGCAGTTTGGCACTCCGCCCGCCGGCAATGCCAACTACGCTTGGATACAGCACATCGTCCACCACCTCTCGCCTGCGGGAGTCAGCGGTTTTGTAATGGCAAACGGCACAATGACCAGCAACACCTCCGGCGAAGGCGACATCCGCCGCCGCATCGTGGAAGCCGGACTCGTGGACTGCATCATCGCTTGCCCCGACAAACTCTTTTTCAATGTTACGCTCCCGTGCTGCCTCTGGTTCGTTTCCCGCGACCGCGCCAACCGCAAAGACAAAACCCTCTTTATTGACGCCCGCAAACTGGGCTTTATGGAAAGCCGCAAAACCCGCAACCTCGCCGAAAGTGACATTCAAAAAATCACCGCCAAATATCACAAGTTCGTTTCGACCGGTGTAACGACAGATGAACCGGGCTTTGCCAAAGTTGCCACGCTGGAAGAGATCCGCAAAAACGGCTTCGCCCTCACGCCGGGCTTGTATGTCGGAAGCGAAGCGGTGGCAGACGACGGCGACCTTGACCAGCAAATCGCCAACCTCAAAGCCGAACTCCTCGCCGGTTTTGAAAAAGGCAGAGCGTTGGAAGAGAAAATTATTTACAACTTAAAGGAAGTCTAATGACTACACAAACCGTAAAATTAGGCGAGGTGTGCGAGATAAACAGAGCGTCAATCGGTAAGGATTACGCTTTTGATAGCATTGAATACCTTGATACTTCCTCGGTAACGAGCGGCACTTTTTCTGAAACTGAACATTTGAATTTGGCTGACGCACCAAGCAGAGCAAAACGCATTGTCCAAAACAACGACATTGTGATTTCAACAGTTCGTCCAAATTTAAGGCATTTCGGCATTATTCAAAACGCCAAACCCAATATGGTTGTTTCAACAGGTTTTGCTGTTTTAACAATTGACGAAAGCAAAGCAGATTACAGTTATATTTATTATCTCCTTACAAAAGACGACATAGTAGATTATTTATCAGCAGTCGCCGACCAAGCAGTTAGCACATATCCCGCATTCAATCCCTCTGTCTTGGTAAACCTTGACCTCTCCCTTCCTCCTCTCCCAGAGCAGCAGCGCGTAGCGGGGATTTTGGGCAGTTTGGACGAAAAAATCGAAAACAACCGCACCCTCGTCCGCACCACCGAAGCCCTCGCCCGCACCATCTTCAAAAAACACATCGCCGCAAATGAGGAAAACAAGGGGTGGGAAACGGTAAAATTAGGTGATGTTTGCGAAGTTTTTATCGGTGGAGATGCTCATAAATATGACATAGTAAAGCAATCTGATAAAACTCATAACGTACCAGTATTTTCCAATGGCATTGTCAATGAAGGACTTTACGGTTATACAAAAAACGCAGAAGTAAAGGCGGGTTCGGTGACAGTCAGTGCCAGAGGAACTGTTGGTTTTATAAAGCTACGAGATACTGATTTTGTTCCTATTGTCCGTTTGATTGCGGTTATTCCAAAAGAAGACGATGTTAGCGGCTATTTTCTTGAAGCAGTTTTACAAAAAGAAACAATTAACGCAAGTGGGTCAAGCCAACAACAAATAACGGCACCAATGATTAAAAACCTTAGAATCAAACTCCCTCCCGCCGCCGTCTTGCAATCGTTCGATGCCGTCGTAGAGCCATTGTTTGCCGAAATCGGCTTTCTCACCCGCGAAAACCAAACCCTCGCCGCCACCCGCGACAAACTTTTAAGGAAACTAATTAAATGAGTATGCTAACTAAAATTACAGATTACACTCACAAGTCTTTCAAGAAGTTCACGAACCCACCTGACTTAGAGTTCAGACAAAAAAACATCGTCTTTGGCTATAATGGCAAAGGCAAAAGTGCTTTTGCTCTCGGTGTTAAAGCGGAATTTCTGAAAGATGCGTCAAAAACCGACGCCCATTTTCGTTTGTTTAATAAGGAATACATAGGCAAGGATTTAATGCTTGAAAATAGCAATGGAAAACTGAAAGGAGTTAAAGCAAATTTCAGCGAAAAAGATGTAACTGCCGAAACCAGAATAAAGGAGTTGGAATCTGAAATTGTTAAGCCAGAAGATATTAAAAAACAAGAAGAGGAAATTCTAAAAATAAGGAAAGATGCAAGAAAAGAAGTTGATAGTATTCACGACAGGAAAAAAGGTAAAGCCAGAATTGCGAAAAAAGAACAGAGTAAACCTGTTGAAGATATAATTAAACTTTACGAAAGCGACTATACGGAAGCATACAAAATTGAAACAGATGATGAAAAGTTACTAAAAACAACAGGCGACGACTCAATCTCGAAAGAAATAGAGAAATTTGAAAGTTTGCAAAATCTAACTTTCACAACTTATTCAGAGACAGAAATAAACGAATTAAAAGCCATTTTTGAGGAAAAATTTGGCGAAGATGTTGAAATTCCGGCAAATGAAATTGTGAATTGGATGTCACAAGGTTTGACTTTGCATAAAGATGGCGACAGTTGCAAAATGTGTGGCGGGAAATTGGATTATCAGTCGGTAAAAACGAAGATAGAACAATACAAAGACAACAGAAAACATCAAGCGATTGAGAAATTAAAATCTTTCCAAACTAAACTGAAAAAATCCTCTGATGAGATAGAGAGTATCGCAAAACAAGAAAAAACCTATTCCGCAATTATTGGGGAATCGGTCAAAGAATCATTTCAAAATATAATTGGAAGCAAAACCTCGTTTGAAGAATTAGACAAATCATTGCAAGCGAAGATTGAAGACATCTTATCTTCAAATAGTTTTGATTTTGATAAATTGAAATCTGTTTCTGAATCAATTAAAACAGAAATTGAGAGAACACAGAGGGAGAAAAGCCAACAATTAACCACCTTGCGAAACAAACAAAGCAATTTAGAAACATTGGTCAAAGGTTCAATCGGTTTAGAAGTCAAAAATTCTCAAACCATCAAAGATAAACTGGCAGAGATTAAGAAAAAAGAAGATGATTTGAAGAAAGCTAAAGATAAAAACACTGAAACTCAAGGAGAAATTCAAAAACTGAAAACTTCTAAAAGCCCGACCAAAGATTTTGCAGAGTTTGTATCTCAAATTTTGCAAGACATCAACATCTCGCTGAAAGTTGAAGTAGAAGCGACAGACAATAACTACATAATCAAAAGTTCACACGAAGAGGTATTACTTACCATAAGCGACATCAGCGAAGGTGAGAAAAACTTGTTGGCTTTGTTATTCTTTTACTACGAACTTTTTAATGATAATAAACAGACCGAAGTCAAAACCGATATTGAGTTGGTTATTGTTGACGACCCCATTTCAAGTATGGACGACGCAAACAAGTTTTATATTTTGGAATTGATGAAAAACATTTTGAATTTAGAATCGCAACAAGTATTTGTTCTAACTCATAGTTGGGACGATTTCTGCAATCTTTCTTATGGAAGAAAAACAGGTGAAGCAACCTCAAAGTTTTCGACTATTGAAATCAGAAAGAATAACGGAAAAAGTTATTTAGAAAAAGTTGGAAACATTGAAAAACCATATAAGCACTTATTCAAAGAACTCTACGATTTTTCGCAGAAGTCAGAAAAAGATATTGGAACTGATTGTGAAATCTACCATTTTCCGAATGTGATGAGGAGAGTTTTTGAAGAATGGTATAGTTTTAAGATTGGGAAAGATTTGAATTTAACAAGTAATCAACTTGACCGTCTGGCAAATGATTTTGCTATAACCGATACAAATAAAAAAACAAAATTAGGAATGCTACTCAAAGTTTGCAACATTCTTTCTCATTCAATCAACACAACAAAAAACCCGCAAGAAATTCATCAATCATCAAAATTTTTGATGAAATTGATTGAAGACAACGATAGATTACATTTTAATTCAATGAAGGGATAACTATGAATACAATCTTAAACGAAGACCAAATAGAACAAATGACGCTGGAGATTTTCGGCGAATTGGGCTGGACTGTAAAGCACGGCGCACAAATCAGCCGCGATGCCGACCTTTACGCTCCACTGCCGGATGGTGCGACCACTTCCGCCGAGCGTGATTTTGGCGATGTGGTGCTGCGTGGTCGCTTGGAGCAAAAAATCCGCGAAATCAACCCGTGGCTGCCGAGCGAAAAGTTGGACGAGGTGTTGCGCAAAATCACCCGCACACACGGCGCAAACGACATTGACAACAACCGCCAGTTTCACCACCTTTTGACCGAAGGTGTGGACACCGAATACCGCGACGGCGGCGAAGTAAAAACCCGCAAAGTGTTTTTTGTGGATTTTCAACAACCCGAAAACAACGACTTTCTCGCTGTCAACCAACTGACCGTGATTCAGGACGGCGTCAACAAACGCCCCGACATTGTGCTGTTTGTCAACGGCTTGCCCCTCGGTGTAATTGAACTCAAAAACGCCGCCGATGCCACCGCCGACCTTTCCGCCGCTTACAACCAAATCCAAACTTACAGGGCAAAAATCTCAAATCTGTTCCGTTTCAACGAACTCTGCGTGATTTCCGACGGACTTGACGCAAAAATCGGCACTTTTTCCGCCCCCGAAAACCGCTTTACCGCTTGGAAAACCATTAACGGCGAAGAAATACAGCGCAGCGTGCAGATTGACACGCTGACACGCGGAGTGTTTGAAAAATCGCGTGTTTTGGACATTATCAAAAACTTCATCGTCTTTGAACGCGACGACACCAACTACATCAAAAAACTTGCCGCCTATCATCAGTATTGGGTGGTGAATAAAGCGCTAGCGACGACCACGCAGGCAATCGCAGGCGACCATCGCGCCGGTGTCGTCTGGCATACGCAAGGCAGCGGCAAGTCGCTTTCTATGGTGTTTTATGCCGGTAAGCTGATTGCGACGAGCGAACTGCACAACCCGACCCTCGTCATCGTTACCGACCGCAACGACCTCGACGGGCAACTTTACAGCACTTTTCATAACTGTGCCGATTTGCTCCGTCAAACGCCCGTGCAAGCCACGAGCCGTGCCGATTTGAAGGACAAACTCAACCGCGAAGCCGGCGGAGTGATTTTTACTACCATTCAAAAGTTTGAAGAAAGCAACGAAGCAATTTCTGGGCGTTCAAATATCATCGTCATTGCTGACGAGGCGCACCGCTCGCAATACGGGCTGAAAGCGAGAGTTGGGCGTGACGGCGAGGTGGCGTATGGTGCGGCAAAATATATGCGCGACACGCTGCCCAACGCTTCGTATATCGGCTTTACCGGCACGCCGATTGAACTTGACGACCGCTCCACGCCGGCGGTGTTTGGCGATTATATTGATATTTACGATGTGGCGCGTGCGGTAGAAGACGGCGCAACAGTGCCGATTTATTACGAATCACGCTTGGTTGATTTGGGATTCGACGATGAGACGAAAAAGTGGATGGACGAAGAAGTTGACGCGCTTTTTGAAGATGTGGAAATGAGTAAGAGCGAGCAACTGAAAGCCGAATTTGCCCAGAAAGAAGCCATTGTCGGCAACCGCGAGCGCGTGAAGTTGATAGCCCGTGACATTGTGGAGCATTTTGAAAAACGCGAGGAAGTTTTCGCCGGCAAGGGAATGATTGTGGCAATGAGCCGTCAAATTGCGGCGTCGCTTTATGAGAAAATTATCGCCCTGCGTCCCGACTGGCACAGTGACGAGGTAACTTCCGGCGCACTCAAATGCGTTATCACCGGCGCGTCGAGCGACCCGGCGAATTTGCAAAAACATATCCGCAGCAAACCCGACCGCGTGATTGTGGAGAAACGCTTCAAAGACCCGAAAAGCGACCTGAAACTCGTGATAGTGTGCGATATGTGGCTGACCGGTTTTGATGTGCCGCCGCTTCACACGATGTATCTTGATAAACCGCTGAAAATGCACAATTTGATGCAGGCAATTGCCCGCGTGAACCGCGTTTATCCCGACAAAGTCGGCGGGCTGGTGGTGGATTATCTCGGCGTGGCGGGAGCGCTGCGCGATGCGATGGCGGTTTATGCTAAATCCGGCGGAACTGGGACGCAAACGGTTGATGTTGAGGCGGCAGTGGTGGAAATGAACCGCCGCGTGGAAGTGGTGCGCGATTTGTTCCACGGCTTTGATTATGCGGCGTTTTTCACCGGCTCGGCTGGGAAAAAATTAGAAATAATGCTGGACGCCGAAGAGTTTATCTTGGGTAAAGTGGAAGACGGCGAAGCGCGCGTCTGAAACGCGAAGTTCACGGACTCTACAAGGCATTTTCGCTCGCAATGCCGCAACCCGACGCACTCGCAATTCGTGAAGAAGTGGCATTTTTCCAAGCAGTGAAAGCCCGCCTGACCAAAGCAGGTGAAACCGGAAAATTAGACAAGGACTACAAAATACAGTTGCAACAGATTGTGGACAAAGCGATTCAACCGCTCGGCATTGTGGACGTGCTTGAAGCGGCGGGGGTTGAAAAACGCGAACTGCCAATGCTCTCAGAAGAGTTTTTGGCGGAAATCCGCAATTATAAGCGCAAAAGTTTGGCAGTCAGAGCATTGGAAAAACTGCTTGCTGACCAAATCCGCGCCGGGTTTGCTCACAACGCCATCAAGAGCGAACAATTCAGCGAACTGATTAAAAAGGCATTAGACCGCTACAAAAACGGCACTATCGAAGCGGCGCAAATCATTGAGGAGTTGATAGACATTGCCCGCAAATTGAAGGCAAACATAGAAAATCGCCCCGCCGATATGACCGATGACGAAATCGCCTTTTACGATGCCCTCGCCGACAACGGCTCCGCCCGCGAAGTCCTCGGCGATGAACAACTCCGCGAAATCGCCCGCTATCTCGTGGAAAAAGTCCGCAAAAACATCACGACCGATTGGAGCGTGAGAGAAAGTGCAAGAGCGCAGTTGAAATACGAAGTTCGCGTAGCGCTGAACAAATTCGGCTACCCGCCGGATAAACAAGCCATCGCCACAGAGCGCGTGCTGCAACAAGCCGAAGTGTTAGGCAATCAGGTTTCAGAGCAGTAAACCGCACACCCCAACCCACCCGCAGCGAAATTGACGAGGTGATTGAGAGCAAAGTTTTATAATCTGTCTAACCCCCAAACCACCCAAAATCACAGCTTTTGGTGAATATAGCAAGGTTGTTTTTTAAGACGGTTTTTCAGGTTGGGGGCAAAAAACCGCACTGCATTTGGCGTTTTTAATTTCTTTTTGGCGACAATTCCGATTTAGTTCCATTTTTTGGTGCCGAAGGTGGGACTTGAACCCACACACCCGCAAGGAGTTCACGATTTTGAGTCGTGCGCGTCTGCCAATTCCGCCACTTCGGCTAAATAAAAATGTCCTTTGCTTCAATCCTCAACTGAAAATTCCCAGGCCCCTAAATTTATTATAGCGTTCGGCAGCGATTTCGTCAGCAGGGCAGCCGGAATAATTTTGCAAAAACGCAGCGATCGCCTGGCTGATCTTTTGCGCGGCCACCTCGTGATCATTGTGCGCTCCGCCTTGCGGCTCGGAAATAATCCCGTCGATGAGTTTTAATTTCAGCAGATCCGGCGCGGTGATTTTTAGCGCCTTGGCCGCGGCCTCTGCCTGCGCCGGGTCGCGCCAAAGTATCGAGCCGCAGGCTTCGGGCGAGATGACCGAATAAGTGGCGTATTCCAGCATCAGGATTTGATTGGCCACGGCGATGCCCAGCGCGCCGCCGCTGCCGCCCTCGCCGGTGATTATCGCCAGGACCGGCACTTTTAATTTGGACATTTCCAGCAAATTGCGCGCGATGGCTTCGGCCTGACCGCGTTCTTCCGCGCCCAGCCCGGGAAAAGCGCCCGGCGTGTCGACAAAAGTAATGATCGGAAAATTAAATCTCTCCGCCGTACGCATGATGCGCAGCGCCTTGCGGTAGCCTTCCGGCTGCGGCATGCCAAAATTGCGGTAAATATTTTCTTTGGTGTCGTGGCCTTTTTGATGGCCGATCACGGCCACATTTTGCCCCTGATAAAAAGCGATACCGCCGACTACCGCCGGATCGTCGCCGAAAAGCCGGTCGCCTTTTTGTTCGACAAAATCCGTAAAAAGCAGCCGGATATAATCCAGCGTGTTCGGGCGCAGCTGATGACGGGAAATCTGCACAATATTCAACGGCGTCAAACTGGCAAAAATCTCTTGGGCTTTTTCCGCGGCGCGTTTTTTCAGCGCGGCGATTTCTTTATCCACATTGATATTCTGCGCTCTGGACATAGCCTCCAGTTCGGCAATCGCGTCGTAAATCTCCGCCACCGGTTTTTCAAAATCCAGAAGTATTTTTTTCTTTTCGCCGGTATTTTCCGCCATGTTACGCTTCCTGTTGGACAAAATGTTTTAGCACACGCGCCAGATAATCTTTTAATTCCGGCCGCGTCAGCACCGCGTCGAGAAAACCGTGCTCTTCTAAATATTCGGCTCTTTGAAAATCGCGCGGCAGTTTTTGCCGGATAGTCTGCTCGATCACACGCGGACCGGCAAAACCGATCAGCGCGCCCTTTTCCGCCACCTGTATGTCGCCCAGCATGGCAAAACTAGCCGTCGTGCCGCCGGTCGTCGGATCGGTAAGCACTACAATATACGGCAGGCGCGCCGCGTTTAGTTTCGCCACCGCCGCGGCAGTTTTGGCCATTTGCATCAGCGAAGCCAGTCCCTCCTGCATGCGCGCGCCGCCGGACGCCGTGAAAACAACCAGCGGCAATTTTTTCTCCAGAGCTTTTTCCGTTGCGCGGACAAATTTTTCACCCAGCACCGAACCCATGCTGCCGCCCAAAAAGGCAAAATCCATAATTCCCAGAATCAGCGGATATTTATGAATAGCCGCCTCGCCGCAGACAAAAGGGTCGCGGTGTCCGGTTTTGGCCTGATTTTCCTGCAAACGGGTCTGATAAGTTTTGGTGTCTTCAAAAGCCAAAAAATCCACCGCCGTCAACTCCGCGGCAAACTCTTGAAAAGACCCGGCGTCGGCGGTCAGAGCCAGCCTTTCCGCAAAAGTCAGACGGAAATGATAACTGCAGCTCGAGCAAACTTTTTGATTATCCTCCAGATCTTTTTTGTACAAAATCGTGGCGCAGGACGGACATTTCACCCACAAATCGCCCGGAATATCCAAACGCTCGGAAGTTTTTTCAGAAACATTTTCCTTTTGCTTGCTAAACCATTCCAAAACTGACATAGGTGTGTTATTATACCGGCCGCGTTAATAAATGACAAGAAAAAGGAGAAATTTGTAACCATGGCAAACATCAAGTCCGCGAAAAAAAGGATTAAAATCACGGAACGCAACAATTTAAGAAATAAAGCGGCGCGTTCTGAAGTGAAAACTTTGCGCAAGCAGACGGAAGACGCTTTGCTCAAAGGCAGCGAGGGCAAGGATACTTTGCTGAAAAAATTTTTGGCGCGCATCGACAGCGCCGCGTCCAAAGGCGTGTTTCACCGCAACAAAGCCGCGCGGCTGAAAAGCAATATCATTTCTAAAGCACGAAAATCCGCTAAAAAGTAAAATTACTCGGAGTTATTCCGCATTTGGAGTAACGGCTGCCGTTTCCACTGCCGGCGCTGGCGCAATCGGCTTTGGCTCAATCGCGTAAACGACATTTACTCTGGACGTAAAACTCACTTTACCTTCCGGCGGAGAAAAACTATCCGCGGCGGCTTCTTTCATCACGGCTAAACTGTTTATACCGGCAGCACGGCTGGAATAAGAGCCTGTTTCTTCAATGGAAACCGGCTTCACTAATTTCACATTGAAACTTCTAGCGATAAATCCGGCCTTAATCTGCGCGTTTTCCATAGCGCGTTTCAAGGCTTCCTGTTTGGCCAGAGCTGGGTCTTTCAAAGCATAATTAATATTTTCCACGCGGTTCGCACCGCCTTTGATCGCCACATCCACCACTTTGCCCATCTGCTGCACCTGATGCAGCTCAATGCTCAAGCGAATATGGGCGCGGTATTTGTCGATCTCCGGAGTTTCTTGAACATAGCCGGAACTCTTTTGCTGTTTGTAAACCGGATACAGCGAATATCCGTCGGTGCGCAACTGTTCCTGCGGCAAATCCAGCGGCTCGAGATTTTTGAGCACGGCGGAGAGAGCTTTGCGCAAAGCGTCCTGCGCTTCCTCGGCGGTCAGGCCGTCCCTCTGCACGCTGAGATTGACAAGCACGGTGTCCGGCAGAGTTTCGTACACACCCTCGCCGTAAGTCGCGAGAATTTCGCGCTCGGGCGCGTCCGCCGCCAGCAAAAACGCCGCGGTGAGAAATAAAACTATAAATTTTTTCATGGCTGCTCCCCTTATCTTTTCATTTGTTATATATTAAAATAATTTTATGGTCAATATTCTAATTGTGGACGACGAAGCCAATATTATCACGATGTTTAAATTGACTCTGGAAATGCTGGGGCATACTGTGTACAGCGCCGCGCACGGACGGGAAGCTCTGGCTGTTTATGAACAAAACGCGGACAAAATTGAGCTTGTAATTTCCGATCTGACTATGCAGCCGGATATGAGCGGCTGGGAACTGTGCGCCGCGCTAAAAGACCGCGTGCCGGTGGCGTTGACCAGCGGAGAGCTGATCGATGAGAATTTTATGGAAAAAATTTTAGCGGCCGGAGCGGTCGGTTTTTTAAACAAACCGGCCGATTATGTGCCGGCGGCGCTGGAGAAAAAACTAGAGGAATTTTTAAAAGCCTCCAGCCGCGGAAAATCCTAATGCGCCTGTCTATAATTATTGTCAGTTGGAATGTCAAAGATCTGCTGGAGCGGACTATCGCTGCGGTTTTGCAAAATCCGCCCAATTCCGCTTACGAAATAATTGTGGTCGACAACGCCAGCGGCGACGGCTCGGCGGATTTGGTGGCCGCCAAATTTCCGCAGGTCAAATTGATCCACAGTCCGCAAAATGTCGGTTTTGCCGCCGGCAATAATTTAGGCTTCCGGCAGGCCTCCGGCGAATACCTGCTCTGCCTCAATCCCGACACGGAAATGCATGCCGGCGCTTTGGATTTTATAATCACCGCTTTGGACCGCGACGCCAGGCTCGGTGCGCTCGGCGTGAAACTGCTCAACAGCGACGGCACTCTGCAATTATCCTGCAAAAGTTTTCCGGCCGCGGACACCATACTTTACAATGCTTCCGGCCTCGACGCGCTTTTTCCCAAATCCAAAATTTTCGGCAAATACAATATGAGTTGGTTTAAGCATGACCGGGAAATCGAAGTCGATCAGCCGATGGGCGCGGTTCTGGCTTTGCGGCGCAGCGCGCTGGATCAGGCCGGCGTTTACGATGAGCGGTATTTCATGTATTTCGACGAAGTAGACCTGTGCTGGCGTCTCAAGCAGGCCGGCTGGAAAATCAAATTTTTTCCGCAGGTCTGCGTAACGCATCACTGGGCGCAAAGCACGAAACAGGCTTTGTTTAAAATGAACAAACAATGGTATATTTCTTTTCAAAAATATTTAGTCAAAAATAAACATTATCCGGCGTGGCTGGCCTGGCTGTTATTGTCCAGCCTGATTTGGCTAAAACCGCTAATCCTGATTTTGTTAATTTGGCTAATAATTGTAAATAGGAGCAGATTTTGAAACGTAATATTCTAGTCATCAGCAACGGGCGCGGCGAAGACAGCATCGCTGTTACTTTGCTGGAAAATCTCAAAAAAGTTCTACGCAAAGAAGAGCTGTCCGAAGACGATCTCAATATTATCGCCCTGCCGCTGGTCGGCGAAGGCTTGCTCTACAAAAACGCCGGCTATTCCACAGCGGCAACTTGGGACGATCTGCCCAGCCACGGTTTTTTTTCTGTCTTTAGTTTTCTGCGCGATCTGCGCCACGGCTTGCTCGACAATTGGCGCAAGCAGGCTGAAATTATCAGGCGCGAAGCCCAAACCGCCGATTTGATCCTGACTGTCGGCGACATCTGGCCGGTGCTGCTGGCCTCTCTGTATGGCCGCCGGAAAAAAATCGTACACATGGCCACGGCTGCTTCTATATATATACGCCGTTATTCGCTGCCCGAACTTTGGCTTTTCAAAAAATATGTAAGCTGCGTGATTTGCCGCGACTTGCCGACCTGCGCGGAGCTGCAAAAATTCAGCGTCAACGCTTTTTACGCCGGCAATCCGATGCTGGACGACCCGATCCTGCGCAGCACGAACACCAATCTGGGCTTGGACAAAAAACGCCGGCGGCTTGTTTTGATCCCCAGCAGCCGTGCAGACGCTTACGGCAACATTTTACGCATGCTCAATGTAGTCAAACATTTTTCCGTCAAAAACAATTTTCAATTTGTCATTTCGCTGTCGCCCAATCTCAATCTCGACCGCCTGCGCCTGGCGCTAAACAAAAGCGACTGGAGCTTGTTTGACCTGCGGCACAAAAAAACGCCGATTGTCGCGGAACTGCTCAGCAGAAATTCCGCGCAGGTTTATGTCGTGCACGGCTATTTCCGCGAATGCCTCAATGAAGCTTCGCTGGTCATCGGCATGACCGGCACCGGCAATGAGCAGATCGCCGGTCTTGGCATACCGCTGGTCCTGCTCAAAGGCAAAAGCGCGGCGGCTTCGCGCGGACGGCTGAGGCATTACAAAAAACTGCTCGACGGCGCGGTTTTCGCGCCGCGCGGCTCTGACGAAAGAATCGCCCGGGCGGTAACCGAGTTGCTGGCCAGCAGCAAAAAACTGCAGAGCATGGCCGACGCCGGACGCGCGCGCTTGGGCGCGGCTGGCGGCTCTCATTTTATCGCGCGCAAAATCTGGTATTACTTGTATGCCTAGCCCAGCCGCGCCAGATCTGTCGATCATTATTGTTTCTTTCAATAATCGCGAGTATTTGCGCGGCTGCTTAAATTCTATTTACGAAAATATCGGCAATCGCCTGCGTTACGAAATTTTTGTTGTGGACAATAATTCAATGGATCAGACGCTGCAAATGCTGCAGGAAAATTATCCGGCCGTGCAAGTTATCGACAACACGGAAAATGCCGGCTTTGCCAGAGCCAACAATCAGGCTCTGCGTCTCGCAACCGGACGCTATATGCTGCTGCTCAATAATGACACTTTTGTTCTGGGGCACTCTTTGGAACAAATGGTTGATTTTATGGACGCGCGCCGCGAGATCGGCGCTCTCGCGCCAAAATTGCTGGACGGCGATGCTCTGACCGCGCAAAAGCCGGGCAGCGCGCTAGCGCAAAAAGACTGGACTGCCGCAGAACCGCGGCATGTAAAATTCATCAGCGGCGCGGCCTTTCTCATCCGGAAGGAAACTTATAAAAATGTCGGCGGGCTGGATGAAAATTTCTTTTTTTACAATGAAGACCTGGATTGGTGTCGGCGCATTTTGCAAAACGGCTGGCAAATTTATTATTATCCTGAAGCCGCGATTATTCATTACGGCGGCCAAAGCACCGGTTTTATCGGACGGCGGGCTACGGTTGAAGGTTTGCGCGGCGGCCTCTACTTTGCCTACAAACATTATCGGCCGCTTTTTCCGTTGTACTTTGTCTTGTTGAGCGCCGGACTGCTGGCGCTGATCCTCGGCAATATTTTAGGCCTGCTTTTCACCAAAACCGCCGCGGAAAAAATCGCCGCTTACGCGCAGGTACTCTGGCTGGCCGCAACCGCGCAATACAAACCAAAAGTGTTATAATGCGCTCCATGCTTTCTAAAAAAATTTTGGTTTTTTTGCTGCTCTGCGGAATTTTACTGGCCGCACCAATGCGGCACAATGAAAAAATCAAAACCGATTATTTGAAATACAAGCAATTAACCACGCAACAACCGAATAACAAAGACTATCTTTTTGAATTTGCCATGATCTTAGCGGCGATGGGACGTATCGAACAGGGCGGCGACACGCTGAAAAAAATCAATGAGCTGGACGAAAACTATGCGCGCGCCGCGCTGGGCAAGTTGGAACGCAGCCGCGCCGCCGGCCAGGACAATTGGTGGCTGCGTTTCAAACTCGGCTTTGTTTATTATTTTCTCTACGAGGAAGATCAGGGACGCATCGATCAGGCCAAACGCCGCATCAAAAAAAATCAAGACAGTCCCGCCGACCAATCCGGCCAGATCATTGCCCGCGAGCGCGCGCTGATCACGGAACGCCAGCCGCGTGCCAATCGTTACAAAGAAGCGTCACTGGCCAATTTTTACCTCGTCGCCACTAAGCAGCCGGAGGATTATCTCAACGCCTGGGGTTACGCTTACATGGCCACAGTCAAAGCAATCGAAAAAGACTGGCCGGAAGCCAAAAATCTGATCGAAACAGCCGTGTCTATCGAACCTAATGCCTGGGCGATACGCGCCGCCTATATGGAAGCCCTGCGCCAAAACGGTAATCTCCTCGCGGCAGCCGGCCAATTGACTCAAGCGCTCAAATTAAAAGCTGAACAAGAAAGCTACGAGAAGCAGGCTTTCCATGAATAGGCCGGTGCTCTGGAATAAGATCACGATCAAACGCCGTTTTATTTTATTGCTCTTTATTCTCCTGCTGACCGCCGGCTGGTATTGTCTGAGCAAAATCCAGCCCTGGAATATCATTACTCCTCCTGTGCCGGCGCGCAAAACTCTGCCTGATTATGTTTTCCAGCAGGTCGCGCTGCGTGAAGTTTCCGGCGCCAAAATTTTTTATCAGATCTCGGCCAATGCGCTGACGCTGGACAGCGCACAGGGACAGCTCGAACAGGTCACCGGCAGCATTCTGGAAAACAACAACTCCGTGTTTAATTTCACCGCGCAAAACGGCGTCCTGAACATCGCCAAAAAATTATTCACTTTGCATAATTTCAAAGGCCAGACTAATACCCGTTATTATCAGCCGTGGCACATTGAATCGCCGCTGGTTTACTGGGACAACGCCTTGCAGAGTTTTACTTTTGACCGCAAACCCAAATTGACCAGCCGCGACATCAGCATTTCCGCCAGCAAAATTGTCTATAATTCGGTTTTCAATTTTTTCATTTTCGGCGCTGGCTGTGAAATTCAAAAAGGCGACTATACTGTCAAAAGCGACCGCGCGGTTTTGCGCAACGCTGTCGATATTCTGACTCTCGAGGACAATGTCTCTCTGCAAAGCAGCGATTTTGCCGGACGCGCCGACGCGCTGGACTGGGATATTCGCCGCGCAGAAATAAATCTCAAAAACAATGTCATTTTGCAAACCGCGGACATTATTTTGACCGGCGAGCAGGTTTCGCTGAATACTACGCAGGAAACCGTGCTGCTCAAAAACAATGTGCGCTTGCAAAACAAAGAAAATAGCGGCATTGACAATATTATCGTCAACAGCGACCGCGCGCTGTGGCTGCGCCAGGAAGGTAAAATTCAGTTTTTTGAAAACACGCAAGCCTGGAAAAATAATTCGCTGATCCAGAGCAATCAGATCAGCTACGATTTCACGCAAAAAGACATCGTGGCTTCCGGCGGCGGCCGTACCACGATCATCACCACCGATGACGAGTAATGCCGGATAAATTTCAATTTTCTTTATTTAGCAAATTTCCGCAGATCGAGCATGGTTTTATCGGCCGCGCTTCCGGTCTGACCGAATTAGCCAAACACAATTTTGTCATTTCGCAGCAGGTGCACGGCGTGAAAATTTACAACATAGAAAAAACCTTTCTCGGCCGGTTGGAAATAGACGGCTATGACGGCCTGGCCACGCGGCAAAAGGAAATCACGCTCGTGCTCAAGACCGCCGACTGCGCGCCTCTTTTATTTTTTGATCCCGTGACCCAAACCATCGCCGCCGCGCATGCCGGACGCGCCGGCACAGAATTGGGTATCGCCGCCAAAATGGTCGAACATTTGGCCGCAGTTTATTCCGTAAATCCTGCGGATTTGCTGGTCGGTCTTGGGCCGGCCATTTGCGTGAATTGTTATCAGATCGACCGCGCCAGAGACCTGCATTATGACCTGGCGGCGGAAAATCAAAAGCAATTAACGGCCGCCGGCGTGCAAAATCTTGAACTGTCCGGTCTGTGCACGGCCTGCAGCGCGCAGGAGCGTTTTTATTCTTACCGCCGCGAAAAAACTGACCGGCGCAACTTTGCTTTTATTCGGTTAAAGCAAGTATAATTTCCGCGTGAAAAAATTGGCTTTCTTTCTGATCTTGGCGGCGCTGTCTGCGGAAATCTCGCTGTCCGGCGGCCTGACGCAGGGACGGCAATTGCAGACTATTTCCGGCGCGGAAAATTATCGCGCGGCTGCGGAGTTGACGCTGCGTCCGGCTTATTTCGCCGAGTTTGACTCGGCAGGCCATTCGTTATTTTTGGCCAACGATCATGTCGCTTACGGCCTGGGCATCTTAACCGAATGCGCGCAGCGAGACGCTTACGCGGCTTTCAATCAGCATCTGGCTTTTCCGCTGTACGCGACCTATTATTTAAATTTCGGCGCGCAAGCTGTCGGCTTCGGTCTAAATCTCAACATTTTACAGCTGCGCCGCCGCAATTATGCGGTTCTGCAGGGACAGCAGCTCGGCAAACATATTTTCTGGCGCTTAAACGGCGCGGACAATTACTGGGAATTTGGCCTGATGCAGCTCTGCGCGGAAAGCAATTATCCCGACGACGAAATAAACAGTTTTTACGACACGACAAATTTTGTTTTGCGCTACGGATTTTATCCGGGCGGAAAAAATTTAATCTAAAAATTAAAATACAAAATAAAAATAATTTACAGAAAATTTTCAACAAAAAATCCAACGGCAAAATACATTAAGAAATTTCGATGCATTTTACAGGTATATTTTATCGATAAGCGGGTAATTACTGTTTTGTCAGTAGATGATTTTTGAGGAAGTAAAAATATTTGTTTATGCTTACGCGCGGCAAATATCTTTACTTGCGCTCGGCGGCTGAGTTTCGGACGGTGAGCTTGGGACGGTGAGCTTGTCGAACCGTCGAACCGTCAAAGCCATCGTAAAACGGTCATTTCGACATCTCGACTTCGCTCGATGACCACAGGCTCAATGACCGAGTAGGTTACGTTCGCTACGGGCAAAGATATTTGCCGCGCTATTTGTGAAAAAACGAAAAAATGGAGTTTTGTCATGAAAAAGTTTTTAAATTTAAGATCTGTTAATAATTGCCCCCCCCCCATTTTTGGCGTAGGTACGCTGAAAAGCTAAGTTTTCTCCACTCTCTATTTTCTCCTAATAAACATCGAATGTTAAACGCCGCTGCCGCGGTTGTCTGAGATTTGGTGTTTAAAAAAAATTTAGGAGGAATTTATGAGTATACAAACTATAAATAATAACGGAGTCGACTCTGGGGTTTTTGTCAAACAGCAGACCGGAAGAAGGGTTTCGGGAGAAGAGCGCAGGCTTAATGATGCTCTGTCCAGAATAAATCTAGACAGGGGCAACGATAATATTTATGGAGGATTTAATATCAGTAATGAAGAAATGCAGGCGGCGATTAGGCAAGACAGGGAGAATACGAGCGCCAATGTAGCCACTGTTTTTAAGAAACTTAACGAGACAGATGCGAGAATACTTTTCAATAGTTTTGACAGCGAGACTCAGGCACAATTGATGAGCCATCTTTATGGAAGCAGAGGCAACGAAAATTTTACAAATATGATAAATAGCGAGCTGGACAATCCACAATCCAAACTTAATACCACCGTTTTAAACGGTGAGCAAACCGGTGCTATTGCCGCCAGAGCTCTGACCAAAGGTTTGTTGGTTGCCGCCACTGGCCTCTTCGCCTCCGGCTCTACAGCCGAGACCGCTCAAAACCGTTTGACCAACTTATTGACAGGAGAGCATTCCGGAGTATTTCAAACGGCAATGCGTCAAGTGTATCAAAAATCTGAGCCCGGCAATGGTTTCATTTCAAACTCTTCTAACAACGCCAGGGACGAGATCGAAAGATTTTTAAAGAAAACGGATAATCCAGAGCTGGCCGTTTTTAAAGCGGAGTTTACGCACAGCGGGATTACCAGCAGCGGCGCAGTCGTGCGCGCAGACAAGAACGCAGACGGCAAATATGATCTTAATGAATTGAAGAGTATGAATTCTGAACAAATCCTGCGTTTGAGTTGTACGGATGAACATTTTTTAGACAACATAGAAATACAAGGACCCAACGGCCCCTTAACGGGAGAGGCCAAAATCGACGCGCTGAAAAATATTTTCACGGAAATTGCGGCTAAAGAAAGAATGGACGGCGTGGCAATAGCTGTTTTTGTGGGAGCTACTTTGGCTACATTGACCGCTGGATTAGCGTCAGGCGTGGTAGCCACTGTGCTTGCGGTGGAAGGAACAGCTATGGCCACTCTTACCACAGGCGGCGTCATGACTGGCCGGCCAGCGCAGGCTTTGGAAAATATCGCCAAGGAACAAATTGCTTCCGGCAATCCCCAGCAAATCCAAAGTTTTTTAGAAAGGTCAGACGCCTTTGGCAGATTGGGAGAAGACCGGACGAACAACATCATCGATAGTTTGGCTAACCTTCCGGACACCAAAATTGAAGCATTTTATACAGCGGTGGAAAATTTGCCGCCGGAACAACGCGCTAATATCTACGCAAGGATAGCCAAGGCTTTGCCCGACATGCAGCAAGGAAGGTATATAAATAATCCTAACAGCAGCAGAGGAGAACAAATAGAAAATAGGCGTTCAAACCCTAACGGAGCGGCACGGCTTGTCAGGCTAAATCCAGAGAACAAATTTCAAGAGCTAAAGAGAATAATGGACACTGGAACCACAATTGAGCTAGCAAGTTACCTTGAAAAAAATCCGCCTACAAAAGCCCAAATCGCCCGCCTTACTCCGGACGATAAAGCTAAATTAGTCAATGCGGCCGAGGGATTGCAGAGTTTTGGTTCTCCTGCAGGAGATACAATAATTGCCTTAATGAGAGAAACACCAGACATGCAGTCTGAGATGCTTGCTGCTGTTCTAAATATGGATACTGCTACCAAAGAGCAGATAGTTACTACAACGCCGTCGCCCAAGAGCGAGACAATTGTTAGTGAACTGATTATTGAAGAAGAAGGTGGATTAACGAAAACCACCGATCAAGAGTCGGTTTTAAATTTATTCACCACAAACCAAAATGGAAACATCGAAGATGATAATTCAGCGCCAACAAATACAATTGAAGAAAACCAACAGCCCCCACCAGTCTCAGCAAACATAGCACGAAATGAACAAGCCGCTTCAAGCAGAAATTACCAAGTTTCTACTGTAACTTATCAAGATAACCCAAAATCCTCTGAGACGCAGTTTATTCCCAGGACTTACGGAATAACGCCACCATCTAATGGCAATGGAATTGAATATCTTAACAATGGCCAACGGATAATGACTGTGGGGAACGATACATTTGAGTTTGACAGCACATTCCAAGACAATAAAATAAAACTTGGTGGTCGGGAATATACTGTTCAAGGATCAAACCCAGTACATTTTAGAGACAATAATGGCAACACTCACTATCTTGGCTGGGACGCTGCGACTAAAAGTTGGACTTATAGAAAAGAAGAAGGAGTGAACCTCAACGCCGCTTAACTAGTTTTAAAAGGCACGGCTTATTCTGTTTTCAGCATTTTCTCCAACGCTCCGCGCGTTTTGGCGGTCAGGTCTTCCGCCTCAGGCTCGATTGCTTCTCCAACAATAACGGTAAAAGAATTTGTGCGCCACGGCAATTTTTGCGTTGCTTTACCGCCTAAAACAGCCACAGGCAAAACAGCGGTTTGCGCTTGTTTGGCCAAACGCTCCATGCCGCTTTTGAAAGGCAGCAGCGGCTCGGCTGTAGTGTTGCGCGTGCCCTCGGGGTAGATCAGCAGCGTGCCGCCGCCGCGCAAAAACTGCGTCATGGCCGCCATAGAGCGCGCCGCACTGTGGGGATTTTTACGATTGATTGGGAAATAGCCCAGCGTCCTGACCGCCCAGCCAAAAATCGGGATTTTAAAAAGCTCTTCTTTCATCACAAAACTAAAATTCACCGGCAAATAACCCAGCGCGATAAAAATATCAAAATAACTCGTGTGATTGGAAGCGATGATCAGCGGCTTTTGCGGAATATTTTCCAGCCCCTTCACGTTCACCCGAAAACCGGAGATCCAGAGCAAAAATCTGCCCCAGAACACCGCGACAAACCGCGCGTGCTTGGGCAGAAAAAAAGACATGCAGAGCAGCGGCAAAAAGCCCAGAGGCATCGACGCGACTAGGGCAGTCCAGAGCAGCGCGAGACGGCAATAACCGATCATGCGCTCAATCTGGCGACGGTCAGTTCCTGGCCGAGCAGCTCCATTACTTCAAATATTCCGGGCGAAACATTGGAGCCGGTCAGTATAATCCGCAGCGGCATAATAATTTGCGCCGCGTCAAGATTTTGCTCGGCCGCAAAACCGCGCACTGTTTTTTCAATAGCCTCGGTTTGCCAAACAGCCGCTTTTAATCGCACCGCCAATTCCGGCAAATATTTTCTGGCGCTCTCCGCCGCGGCCTGCAATTCCGCAGGAATAGTGATTTCTTTTTCAATAAAATACGCGCAGCTTTTGGCGATATGCCCGACTGTTTTCATTCGCGACTGGCTCAAAGCCAAAATTTTGTCGATTTTGGGGTGTTGCAAATATTCCGCCGGCAAAAAATCTTTGAGCCGGCTCAAAGACGCTTTTTTGATATGCTCGGCGTTCAGCCATTCCAGTTTTTTGTTGTCGAAAATCGCCGCCGACCGGCCGACTTTGTTCAGCGAAAATTTTTCCAGCAAATCCGCGCGCGTAAAAAATTCCTGATCTTTGTACGCCCAGCCGAGCCGCGCCAGATAATTGACCATCGCTTCCGGCAGCACACCCTGCTTGGCATATTCCTCGACAGAAGTCGCGCCGTGCCGCTTGCTCAAACGCTGTCCGTCCGGCCCCAAAATCATCGGCACATGCACGATTTTCGGCACGGCCAAATTCAGCGCCTTGTAAATCATCACCTGCCGCGGAGTATTCGAGAGATGATCATCGCCGCGGATAATATGCGTGATCCGCATCAGCGCGTCGTCAATGACCACCGCATAATTGTAAACCGGCATGCCGTCCGAACGGCGGATTACAAAATCCTCAATATTGCCGTCGGGGTCTGTGGATTTGAAATACACCGCGCCGTCTTTTTCGTAAGCCGTTTTTTGGCTGAGCAGTTCGGCCAAATATTTATTGTAAATTTCCAAACGCTGCGTCTGAAAATACGGGCCAAAATCTCCCCCGGCTTCCGGCCCTTCGTCCCAGTCCAGTCCAAGCCAGCGCAGGCCGTTGAGAATAGCCTGTATCGCTTCCGGCGTGGAGCGCGCGCGATCAGTGTCCTCAATGCGCAAAATAAATTTGCCGTTATTTTTGCGGGCGTACAGCCAGTTAAAAAGCGCCGTGCGCGCGCCACCGACATGCAAATAGCCGGTGGGCGACGGCGCAAAACGAGTGCGGATTTGAACATTCTCGGACATGGCATTATTTAAACACAAGAAAAAGGAAAATTACAGAACAAGCCGCCATTTGACCGCCTCGCCGTATTAGTGTATAGTAATACTTATCACGCGCGGAGGTATGGAAGTTATGCTGATTTGCTCAAATTGCCATAAAGAAAATCAAGAAGATTCTAAGTTTTGTCAGGAATGCGGCTGTGCGCTGGAAGTGCAAAGTAATATTGTGAAAATCGGCAAACCAACCGGCGTCAGCAAATTTACGCCGTTGAGCCGCGAGGAGCGTTTTCGCCGCGCCAAGCTCGCCGCTTTGAAAGCGCTCAAAAACGCCGAAACTGCGGAAAGCGCGCCGGCAGGTGTTGTTTTCGTCGGCAAGAAAATTTTATAATCAACCAGGCATTCGGGGGGAACGGTGAATTTGTGGCCAAAAATTAGCGGATTTCTTTGTTTGCTGTCCGCGTTTGCCCTGGCCTCATTTCCGGTTGATCTTTTGGACAAAACTTCCGGTCTAGCCGTCCTGAGCTGCGGCGGAGCAGGAGCGGCGCGTACCGACGGCGTCGGCGCGGCTTACTGGAATCCGGCGGGGTTGGCTTTTTCCGGCAAAAGCGGCTTTGACCTGACCTATTATCAAAAACTGGGTTTCGTGAATCACTCTTCACTGGACGCCGTGCTGCTGCTCGGCGGCGACATCTTGCCGCTCGGTTTCAATCTGGTGCAGGAGGGCATTAACAGTATTCCGCGCACCAGCTCGGCCGGCGGACTGCCGGTGGAAGAAGGCTCTTTCGCCGACGAGTACCGCTTTATTAATTTTTCTACAGCTTTTCGCCTCGATCACGGACTGTACGGCGGCCTCAATTACAAAATCATTTCTCATACTATCGACAAATACCGCGCCGAAGGCTTTGCTGTCGATCTGGGTTTAATCCAGATCATGAGCCAAAACTTGACGCTGGGCGCGACTTTTCGCAATCTTTTTTCCGCGCTGGACTGGACTACCGGTTTGCAGGAATATCTGGCGCGCAAATTGACCGCCGGAGTTGCCTATCATCTGCCGCTGGCCGATTTTGAAAATTATTTGTACGCCGATCTCGACATATACAGCGAAGAAGAGCGCGGCTGGGCGCTGGGCGCGGAGTCCTGGCTGCTGAAAAATGTTTTCTGTCTGCGCGGCGGCTACAACAGCGGCCAAGAATTCACGCTCGGCACCGGGCTGCGTTACAATGATTTTCACTGCGATCTAGCTCTGCTTTTCAATCCGGACAAAGTGGAAATAGACAATTCTTTTTTGTTCGGGCTGGGCTTTGATTTTCAACTGCCGCGCAATTCCGCGGCGCGCGCCGTCAGCGACGCCAGTTTTCAGCCGGAAATCAGCGTATTTCGTAAACGCATTATTGTCAGCGATTTGCAGCCGGAGAAAATTCAAGAAATCGCCGTGCTTGATCCTGCTGACAATGTGCTTTCCCTGCCGGTCCGCAAAACTATTGAAATTCCGGCGCCGGCCACCGGCAATTACACGCTTTTTTTCCAACTCAAAAATGAAAAAATCATTAAACAAACCGTCCTGGTTGAGTAAATTTCGCGGTTATCTTAATTAACGTTAATCTTAAATTCCCTCCAATTCACTTGGCATAAATCTTGCAGTTATACCTATAAACAGGTTGGCAAAAAAGTTAGAAATTTTTGTAAAGACTTGCGGCCAAAAAATCTACAAAGGAGGCGGTTTATGCAGAAAGACCCTTTATTGCTAAAAACGAAAATACGCGGCGGAGAAAAACTTTATTTGCTCGGTCTGCTCAAAAAGCAGCTCAAAAGCCTCAATTAACGTCTTTTCTTTGGGGACTTAACTTTTTTGGGGCTGTGCTTTTGGGCCGGACGGCCAGACTTTTTTCGCGCGGCTTTGCGGCGCGGCCTATTTCTGGCCGGCAGGTCAAACTCCTCAGCAAAAGCGCCGTCGACATCCACGCCGAGGTCGACATTTTCGGAGTTTTTGAGCAAAGCTTTGTAGCGGTCTAAAATTTGCGCCAGTTTGCGCGAATACCAATTTTCCAAAATATATTTGGAAAAAATCGGCAGCCGCCGCTGCAAACCCAAACCTTGTTTTTTCAAAATTTTTTCCAGCGCGTTCAGTTGCTTGGCGTGATCCGCGCCGCTTTTCTTTTCCTCCGCCAGATCGTAAGAACCGATGTCCCGCACGCCGGCTTTGATAAAATCCAAAATATTTTCATTGTTCGCGCCGGGCACAGTGATCGGAATATCGTTCGGCAAAATCCGCCGCGCCAGCTCCAGCGTCTTGAGCATTTCCGCTTTGCTGATCTGATTTTTGATCTCCAGCTTGCTGTTATTGATCGGCAGATAATTTTGCAAAATAACATTTTGAATATTGCCGTATTCCGCGTGCAGAGCTTTGATGATTTCCAGCGCTTCGCGGCGGCTTCTGTCCGACTCGCCCAGTCCCACCAAAATACCCGTGGTTACCGGCACTTTGCCGAGACCCGCGTAAGAAATCGTGTCCACGCGCGACTGCAGAGTTTTACGCGGCGAATATTTTTCCAAAATCTTTTCATCGGCGCAGTCCAGCATCATGTAAATCGATGCCACGATCCGCCGAATACCGTTCCAACTGCTTTCCGGATCGCGCAGCATTTCTTCTTTGGCGATGTAACCGATATTCAGCGAAGGCAGCAGGCCTTCCAGAAAAGCCAGCTCGCAAACTGTGTACACATATTCAATGTAAGAATTGAAGCCCCAGAGATCGAGGCGCGCGCGCACCGCGGAAAAATTATCCGGCCGCTCGCCGGCCACGAAAATCACTTCCTTGACGCCGGCTTTCTTGGCCTGCGCGCAGTGCTTGATAGTCGAGTACGGCACAGCCAGTTCAAAAGCCGCCTGATCCGTGTTGTTCGCTGGAAAATCACAGTAGTCGCACAAACTGGAGCAAATCCGTGAGAGGCTGACCGTAGTCGAACGCGAATAAGTTACGATATTTTTATCCATAAAACTCCTAAAAAAAATTAAAAAGAAAACTTACCTGAAGCACAGGCGCCGGATGATCCGGAAAAACATAAATACCGCGGCGAACACTACGCCAAAAGCAGCCGCGCCTTTTTTATCCAGCACAGTTCTTACATCGCCCTCGATATTGTCCGAAATCGTGATGAGCGAACGCACCGATCCGGTCTTGAGATTTCTGGCTACGACCACCGCGTTGCCGCAATTGGTCTGATTGACATTCTGCGCTTTGAGCAAGCCGATGCCGGAATGATCGATGTCCGCGCGGCCGGCATTGATCGAACTGACGCCGGATTGCGAGCAATTCACCATTTCCGCATAAATCGCTTCGGTTGTCTGACGGCTGACTTTTTCCTCTTTTTTCGGACTTTTTTTGCCGTTTTCGCTCATTTTGGTTTTTCCTTAAATGTATAAAATTTCAAAAAAAAGCAGGTTATTTTACCTTATTTTTACTTGCCTTGTCAAACTCACCGTCAATTTTTGGCGTATTTAGGCAACTTTTTGATAAATGAATTAGTAAAAAACAACAACAAAATTCGATGCATTTCACAGGTATATTTTCTCGATAAGTGGGTAATTACTTTTGTGTAAGTTTGTGAGCAGGTGAACTCTTTTAGAGCGAATATGTTTGCTTGCACGCGGAGAATATCTTTACCTGCGCGCGTGGTGGCTTCTCACTTAACTTCGCAGCCACGCTGCTTGTTAAGTTCGAACCAGACGCGCTCCGGCAAAATATTCTCCGCGCTTAACTTAAAGTAAACATGTGATTTTAGGCAGTGAAAATATTTGCTTCAAGCGGCCGTAACCTTCAGTGCTATGCCGTGGCCGCGGAAGTAAATATTTTCACTGCCGGAAAATTAGATGTGTTTTTTGAAAAATTTGTACAAAACAAAAAACGGAGTTTTGTCATGAAAAAATTTTTAAATTTAAGATCTGTTAATAGTTGCCCCCCTCCCCCCCCATTTTTCGTGTAGGCACGCGGAAAATCTAGAGTTTTTCACAAACGCGCTAAACAATAAAACCCTGTCCGGCTAAAGCCGGTTCGGGGTTTTTTGCGTTTGTGATAAATCTAAAAAAGAAAGGGGGTGTTTTTTATGGTCGATTTCAATCCTAATTTTCAGATTAGTGGGTTTAAGCCAAAATTTGACTTAAACGAAGTCAAATTTGGGGGCAATCATTCTGACAGCACCAAAAAGTTTGCCAATAATGTGCATCAGAAAATTCAAGACAGCTTTGCCGAACAGGACATTAAGGCAAAAGTAGTTGTTAGCGCCGGATTTAAAGATGGACAACCAATACTTTACATAACGGCATATGACAATGGCAAACCTGTAATTAAGGACGCTGAAAACGCAATACAGAACAATTTGCCTGACGGCGCTTCTTTGACTGTCTATGACCACAAAGCTGAAATTCTTTTGCGTGAATAACAATTGCAAAAAGGCATGCACACCCCTAGTCTGTCAATCAGGCTAGGGGTTTTCTTGACAATATTTACCACTCGTCATATAATTAGTCCAGTTAGTTTAGTTTACTAGGAGCACAGCCATGCAGCAGGTCAATATTCACGCAGCCAAAACCCAGCTCTCCGCGCTCGTCGAACGGGCGGCGCACGGCGAGCCTTTTGTCATCGCCAAAGCCGGCAAGCCTATGGTAACAGTTGTTCCTTATCAAACGCCGCGCCCTAAAGCCACTAAACGTGTCGGTTTTCTCAAAGGCCGGATCAAAATTCCACCTGATTTTGATATTGATAAAATAATGGAAGATGAGATTATTGAAATGTTTTACGGATCAGACGGCGGCTCACACAAAGCCTAGTTTCGCATGAAAATACTATTGGACACTAATTATGTAATCTGGATTGCGGAAGGCAACATCTCGCCAAAAGTCCAAACATATATTAATAATTCAGAAAACAGTTTTTATTTTAGTCCAGCCAGCATCTGGGAAGTCGGGTTGAAAAAACACAGTCAACGCAATTTTTCGGCTGAACCATTTGCTTTGCGTCTGGGACTTGTGGAAAACGGATACATAGAATTACCCATCACCAGTATGCATACCCTGCTCGTCAACGAACTGCCGCCTATTCATAAAGACCCTTTTGACCGTTTGCTAATTGCGCAGGCCAAAGCAGAGGGACTACTGTTATTGACCGCGGACAAAATCATCAACCAATACGACGCGCCGGTGCTTTATTGTCCTAGAAATAGCTCGCTGAGAAAAACTTCATAAAAATTTATGGAGGGGTAATTCCGAAATCTCGGAAACTACTCGTAATGCGACCACATTCTGATAATGCGCACATAATGCTCGCTGGCGTGTACCGAATAAACCAAGCGATGTTTTATATTTATTCTCCTGGAATATGCTCCAGCTAGATTGCCGCTCAATTTCTCATAAGGCGGCGGGATTTGAAATGGATTTAGACGCAAAACATCAAGCAATTTTTGAGTACGGGATTTTAGTCCTGATTTACCAAGCAACTCGGCATCTTTAAGCGCTTGTTTGGTAAAAAGCAGTTCCCATACATCAGCTACCACTTAAGGCTGCTTTCCTTGTGAAGTTTTTTCTTTGGTGCGTTTAAGCCTTGGACAATCGATTGCTCCAGGTTTGGAATGCTTGTTAAATACTCCGTGTCATTTTGAGCAATTGGTTCAAAAGGAATTTTACCATAATTGATCACTTGATGATAAAACAAGACCGTGGCTGATGCTACGGTAAGCCCGATATTCTCAAATATCTGCTGGGCTTTTTTCTTAACACTATCATCAACCCTTACGCTAACAGTAGCCATTTTTGTACTCCTTTTGTATCAATTATGTATGAAATTGTAGCACATTTGCTATGAATTTGCAAAATATTTAAGGGATAATTCCGAAGTTTTTACGCTGTTAATTTTGGCGGTTTTTGCAGCAAATACAACAATATGCCGGCCGCCACAGCCGCATTGAGCGACTCGGCTTTGTTTTTATGGATCGGCAAAGAAACTTTTTGAGAAGCGCGCTGCAAAATCTCCGCGGCCAAACCCTGCCCTTCGCTGCCAATCGCCAGGACAAAACCGCCGTTGATTTGCAAATTTTCCGGCGCGGCGCCGTACAAATCCGCCGCGATAATATTGCCCGTCAAGTCCGTGATCTCCGCCGCCAGCAAATCCAGAGTAAAAACCGCGCCCATCGAAGCGCGCACTACTTTCGGCGCAAAAACATCAACACAGCCTTTGTTGTAAATCAGGCCGTCCAGACCAAAAGCCGCGGCCGTACGAATAATCGTACCCAGATTGCCCGGGTCCTGCAGGCGGTCAAGAAAAATATATCTTTTTTTCTCGCTGTATTTGGCCGGCTTCGGTCTGGCGCAGACAGTCATAATACCCTGCGGATTTTCCATGCTGGACAGCGCGTCAAAAATATTTTTGGCGATGTAGCGGTGGCGGAGTTTTTGCAGATTTTCCGGCAGGACAATATCCTCGCGCGCGTAAAGCGTCCGTACATTTTTGGCGAATTGCAAAATCTTAAAACCCTCGCAGACCAAAGCTTTTTGCTCGCGGCGGTAAGCCGCATCGCTCAATAATTTGCGCAGGTTTTTGATCTCGGAGTTTTCCGGCGAAGTCAGCAGCACTTATATTTTCTCGATGAGGACTACCGCTTCCGCGGCAATACCCTCGCCCCGTCCCGCAAAACCCAGCCGTTCGGTAGTGGTGGCCTTGACGCCGATGCGGTCTGCCGACAGGCCAAACACCACGGCGATATTGGTTTGCATGTCCTGAATATACGGCGCGAGTTTCGGCTCCTGGCAAATAATCACGCTGTCGAGATTAATTAGTTTATAACCGCGGCTGATAAGCAGCGCGTTGACGTTTTCCAGCAGCTCCAGACTGTTGATGCCCTGATAAGTCGGATCTGTGTCGGGAAAATGCTCGCCGATTGAGCCCAGCGCCGCAGCGCCCAGCAGCGCGTCCATCACGGCGTGCAACAGGACGTCAGCGTCAGAGTGTCCGTCCAGTCCTTTGGCATAAGGAATATCCACGCCGCCAATGATCAATTTGCGTCCTGCGGTGAGCTGATGCACATCGTAGCCGATACCAACTCTCATGAAATATATTATACTCTCTCCTATGAGCAAAAAACAACGCGGCGCGCTTTTGCTGGCGGCTCTTTGCCTGGTCTGGTGGCTGCTAGATAGTTTTGTGTTTTGGAAAGAAGTCGCCGAACAGCGCTATGTGCTGCACACTTTGGCGGAAATCAGGGTTCTTTGCCACAGCAGACAGCAGGGACGCCAGGCTATAAACACGGCTTTTGCTAAAATGAAAGAACTGGAAGAAAAATTTAATTATTTTGACCCCGGCAGCGAATTATCCCGGATTAATCAAAACGCTTTTCGGCAGGAAATGCCGCTCAGCGGGGACATGAACGCGATACTGACCCTGGCGCTGGCCGGCAGCGAGATTTCTGGCGGCACTTTTGACATCACAATCACGCCGATCTCGCGCCTGTATGGATTTGGCACGGAGCAAAAACAAAAACCAGACCAGCGGAATATTCAAAATCAAATGCAGGGCGTCGGCTGGCAAAAGGTGCGGCTCGACAGCCAAAAACAAACCGTGCGCCTGCTGCATAGCCGCACGCAGCTCGATCTAGGCGGCATTGCCAAAGGCTACGCGGTAGACCAAGCTGTCGAAACTCTGCAGCGGCACGGCATTCGCCATGCGCTGGTCAATGCCGGCGGCAATATTTTCGCGCTGGGGCAAAAACGCGGCAAGCCCTGGCGAATAGCGATACGCGATCCGCGCGCCGTCGAGAAAACTTTGCAGGTTTTTGAATTGAGCGACGAAGCCTGCGCGACTTCCGGCGATTACGAGCAATATTTTGTAGCGGACGGACAGAGATACTCGCATATTTTTAACCCGCAAACCGGACGTCCGGCCAATCTCGAAAATGAACTGGCCAGCGTTACAGTTATCGCCGACAGCGCAGCCCGGGCAGACCTGCTCTCCACCGCCTGTTTTGTGCTGGGCGTGGAAAAATCCAGCATTTTTCCTGAAAAGAAATTTTTTTATAAGGCGAATGCCGACTAACTTGCGGCCAGCGCTTTTAACTGCTCTTCCACAATTTTAAATTTTTCGGCGTAATCTTTTTCTTTTTCTTTTTCTTTTTCGATAACTTCCGGCGGCGCTTTTTCGATAAAACTTTTATTGGCCAATTTATTTTTGATGCGGTTAATTTCGGTTTGGTATTTATTTTTTTCTTTTTCCAAGCGGGCAATTTCGGCCTGCAAGTCAATGAGCTTGTCCAACGGCACAAAAATCTCCGCGCCGTTGATCACCGCATGCGAGGCATTACGCGGCTTGGCAGCCAGTCTAGCCGCCAGATCGATTTTTTCCACGCCGGAGAGCTGCTGAATATACGGCTTGGCTTCGGTCAAGGCCTCGGCCACAGCCGGATCGCCGCAGAGAATAATCAAATCCGCTTTTTTCGCCGGCGCGACGTTCATTTCCGCGCGGATATTGCGCACCGCGCGGATCAGCTCAATAACCACAGCCATTTTTTTCTCGCGCGCCGGATTGAGCAGGGCTTTGTCCGCCTGCGGCCAATTCGCGTTGATCACTTTGCCGGCATTGCCAAGCTTAGCCCAGATCTCTTCTGTGATAAAAGGTGTCAGCGGATGCAGCAGGCGCAAAATGCCGTTGAACACGGTCAAAAAAGTTTCTTTATGCAGCCCCAGTTTGGACATCTCGATATACCAGTCGCAAAATTCATTCCAAACAAAATCATACAAGCCCAGCGCCATGTCGCCGAAATAAAAATTGCGCAGCGCGGAGTCGGTCTTTTGGATCACCTGCTGATAGCGCGAAAGTATCCATTCGTCAGCCGGTGATTTTTCCGCGCTAAATTTATTGTCCGCCAATTTCAGCAGAACAAAACGCGCGACATTCCAAATCTTATTCATGAAATTGCGGCTGGCCAAAACTTTTGACGCCGCCAGCTTGAGGTCCTGTCCGCCGGCCGTCGCCATCGAAGCCAGCGTAAAGCGCAGTGCATCCGCGCCGTATTCTTTAATCAACTCCACCGGGTCGACAGCGTTGCCGGTGGATTTGCTCATTTTTTTGCCGTGTTCATCGCGAATCAAGCCGTGGATCACGACTTTGTGAAACGGCGCTTCTTTTTGAAATTCCAAACCCATAGTAATCATGCGCGAAACCCAAAAAGTGATAATGTCGTAGCCGGTTACCAGCAGCGCGGTCGGGTAATATTTTTTTAAGTCGGCGGCAGCGTCCGGCCAGCCCAGCGTAGAAAAAGGCCAGAGCGCTGAACTGAACCAGGTGTCCAGCACGTCCGCATCTTGAGTTAATTTATCCGAGCCGCATTTGGGGCAGGTCTGCGGATCATCTTTGGCACAAATGATTTCACCGCACTCGCAGTACCAAACCGGAATGCGGTGTCCCCACCAGATCTGGCGCGAAATGCACCATTCGCGGATATTTTCCATCCAGTCAAAATAAACTTTGCTCCAGCGCTCAGGATAAAATTTTAGGCGGCCGGAACGCACAGCCTCGACAGCGGGCGCGGCCAGTTTAGGCATATCCACAAACCATTGCGGCGAAAGATACGGCTCGATCACATCGTGGCAGCGGTAACAGCGGCTGATTTTATTTTCATAATCCTGCACCGAATCCAGCAGGCCTTTTTCCTCCAGATCGGTCAGCGCCAGCTCGCGGGCTTTGAAACGATCCAGCCCTTTGTAGCGCAGCGGCACATTTTCGTTAAGCAGTCCCGAAGTGTCCATGATCGCCAGCGCCGGTAATTTATGGCGTTTGCCGACTTCGTAATCGTTCACATCATGCGCCGGAGTGATCTTGACCACGCCCGTGCCAAATTCGCGGTCGACATATTCATCGGCAATAATCGGGATTTTTTTGTCGGTCAGCGGCAGCAGCACTTCTTTGCCGATCAGGTCTTGGTAACGTTCGTCCGCAGGATGCACAGCCACGGCCGTGTCGCCGAATAAAGTTTCCGGCCGCGTCGTCGCCACCACCAAATATTTTTTAGGATTTTCGGCCAGTTGATAACGTAAATGCCAGAGCTTGCCGGCGTTTTCTTCGTATTCCACTTCGACATCGGACAACGCCGTATGACAGCGCGGACACCAGTTGATAATGCGCGGGGCTTTGAAAATCAGACCTTTTTTGTACAGTTCGACAAAAACTTCACGCACCGCGCGCGAACAGCCTTCGTCCATAGTAAAACGCTCGTGCGCCCAATCGCAGGATGCGCCAAGCAAACGCAGCTGGCTGGTGATCCGGCCGCCGTATTCTTCTTTCCAGCGCCAGACTTCCTCGATAAATTTTTCACGGCCGAGATCATGACGCGTCCGGCCATCCTGGGCTAATTTTTTCTCCACAACATTTTGCGTGGCAATACCGGCGTGGTCGGTGCCGGGCACCCAGAGGACATTGTCGCCCAGCATGCGCCGCCAGCGCACCAAAATATCCGGCAAAGTGTCGTCAAGCGCATGCCCCATGTGCAAAGCGCCGGTTACATTGGGCGGCGGCATGACAATCGCGAACGGCTCACCGGCGCCTTTGGGCGCAAAATCTCCACTTTTTTCCCAATCCGCGTAAATTCGCGCTTCGATCTCCGAGGGGTTATAAACTTTTTCCATTTCGGACATAAGGCCACAATAATAGCATAAAATAGCCGCTCTAAGCATTTATAAACTTGTCACTTCGGCCGCTAAAGCGGCCTTGTGGCTCTCACTTAACTTCGCGGCGGCGCCGCTTGTTAAGTTCGAGTGCGCGGAAGAGGACGACTGCGCCGGCTACCGCCGGCTTGTGGCCCTAATTTTTTTCTCTATACTTTTTACGTATAGTCATTTCAAACATATTAAATTACTTGGTGCGCGGAAGAGGACTCGAACCTCCAAGCCTTGCGGCACAAGATCCTTAGTCTTGCGCGTATACCAATTCCGCCATCCGCGCGTCAAAGAGCAAACAACTATACAACAAGAGCAAAATTTTTTCTAGAAAAACTATTTTTCCCGACTGGTCTGGCTCATAAGCCGCAGCCAGAGCAGTTGCAGGTTTGGCCGTATTTTACGGAATACGCTCAGCAATTGTTTTTCCACACCGGCGCTTTCGCTAGGCACAGTTTTTACTCCGCGCTCCTGCAGAAAATAATTAAGCGGCACGCCGTGAAATTCCGCCAGTCTGTACAAAATATCCAGGCCAGGATTATTGTTTTTCGCATTTTCCAAACGCACATAATTGGCGTAATTTATATTAACCAGCCCCGTCAAAACATCCACAGTCAAGCCTTTTTTCAAACGCAGCTCTCTCAGCTTTTTGCCGATCTGCATTTTCAAATGTTGAAAATCCTGCATGTTTTTACCGCCTCGTTTTATTTATTGTATTAATTAAATCCTCCAATTAAGTATCTTTTACAGTACTTGCTTTTAAGATATTAATATGCTAAACTAGGGACTAGGTGTTAAAGCGGTATTTAGCTGACTGTTCAAACTTTACAAGTTCAACAAGGCAAAATAAAAAAAAGGGGGTATGTATATGGCAAGTAATTACACAGACAGTTATGACGGCATAGCGAGCCGGGAGCCGTTGTCGGCGGAGAAAGTAACAGCGGCGCTGAACAAAATGGAAAAAGTGGCCAATAAAGTATCCAAGGCGGAATGGGAAGCAAATGCTGGTAGTGAGCAGAGCAGCGACAGCAAATATCCTACCTGCGCGGCGGTCAATAACGCGGTCGAGGCAGTCAGCGCTAAGTTGAGCGACGATGCGCAGGCGCTTAATATTAAGATAGATGAAATGAACTTTGCTGCGGAGAAAGCAATAAACAAGATCCAGACAACCGAGACATGGGAGGACAATAAAAGCAGTAATGAAAAATACCCCAGCTGCAAGGTGGTCAATGCGGCAATCACGGAAAAGTTCGAGGGCGCGGAAAAAATAGTTAATAGAGTGGATTACACGCTATGGGATAGCAACACGGATGAGGATGCAAAATACCCCACCTGCGGGGCGGTTACTCATGCGATCAATCTCGCAATTGAGGCGATTGATGCTATGATCGCGGATGTCAATGAGAGGATCGCGACTGTTGTCCACGACGATATTCCGCTTCTCAATGAGGAGATCGCGACTGTCAATGAGAGGATCGCGACTGTTGTCGACGACGATATTCTGCTTCTCAATGAGAGGCTCACTGCTGTTCAGGGCGAGCTTACGGCGCTGTCCGACGCGGCGGAAAGAACAGCCAATAAGGTCATTAAAGAAAATTGGTCAAGCAATAAGACCAATGCTACAAAATACCCCAGCTGCGCGGCTGTGCAGTTGGCCATAGAAACGGCCGCCATTAATACCGTTAATAATGTTAAAACAACTTCAATATCCAGCTCTTCAACGGATGACAAATTCCCGACGGCCAAGGCTGTCCATGACTATTTCTGGAGTGTATTTCATTAGTTTTAAAAGGGGTGTTATATGGCTAGTGATTACGAGGGTAGTTATACCGGCATAGAACAAGGTAAAGTAGCCTACGCGCGGGACTTAACGAACGCGCTGAACAAAATGGAAAGAGTGGCCAATAAAGTAACCACCGCGGAGGAATGGGACATCTATGCCAATAAAATCAGTGAGGATAAATACCCCGCCTGCAATATTGTCAGCGCCGCGGGCGCGGCGGTAAAGACGTCTATGGATACCCAGCTTTCGGAATTATCCAGCCAGGCGACCGCGGTAGATGACGCTACGGAAAAGACAGCCAATAAAGTAACTTCAGGCGACTGGGCAGACAATAAGGAAGATGATAACAAATATCCGAGCTGCAAGGCGGTTGATCAGGCGCTCACGGGAACAACCGGCTTCGAGCAAAGTATGAATATAATAAAATACGAATACACAGAGGAGAAAAACAGCTGGGGAAGAAACACGCGGAATGATTTAAAATATCCCAGCTGCAAGGTTGTGAATACCGTGGTCGGGGAGAATATCATCAGCGCCAAGACCGCCGAGGTCGAGGGTAGTAACAATTTGGTAAATGGTATTAATACTTCGGTAGATGACAGCAACGCTTCGGTAGATGACAGCAATGCTTCGGTAGACGATATTAACGCTTCAGTCGATAATATTAACGCTTCGGTAGACAAAATCAGTGAGGATATTGAGGAATTGGACGGCGACACGGAAAAAATTGCCAATAAAGTCATGGAAGGAACGCTAAAGGATTATGAGGACAGTGATGACAAATATCCGAGCTGTCCGGTTGTTGATGAGGGTCTAACCGCGGTTTTTAGCCAGCTAGACTTTGGCAAAATCACATCAGTTTCCGCGGATTCGACAGACATTTTGCTGCCAACGGCCGGAGCGGTGTATAGATTTGTACAGTCTATAATAGGCGTCTCGTACGGCTCTATAGTTTCCAACGTTCATGTGGATAACAACGCATTTCATACAGTGATGGGTTACTATACTGGGAATAGTTATCAGCAGGATGCGGGCTATAATTGGTACGAGGCCGTGCAGTATTGCGCTTATCTGACGGTGCAGGAAAACGATGTGTCCCAGGCGGTCAAGGATTATATAATACAATATTATCTTGTGGACAGATCCAGCCTTAACATAACCAATTACGATCAGACCATTGGAGATAAATGCAGCAATTATCTGAAATATGCTCTGATCACACCCGGATGTTATCGTCTGCCGACCAGCACGGAGTGGACAGGCGTTTACAACCAAATTCTCAAGTACAGGTCTGGCCTGCACACTGAGACGTATTCAAATGATCCTTCAGTTGTTTTCAGTTCCACGAGCGATCATTATTGTCTTGAATGGTGCATAGATGCTAATAGTAGTTCCGATAAGATGCTGGGCGGCAAAGCTTTTAAGAATGGGAATTATCAGGCTGAACGCATTGTGCGCGGTGGTGTGGCCGGCAAATCCGAAGACAGAGGCCTCGACCCCACCCGCTGGTATTTTCGGCTGGCAGATTATATCTACCGCGCGGCGTCGTACTCCAGGGCAGGCCAATTAACACTAATTGGCAAAGGTAGCGGTGAAATTGAATACACTCACCACTACATACCGTACTCCGCGCACGGCATGCGTTTAGTCCAAACAGTAATCTAAACTACTTAGGTTACTCCACTTTGCCTTTGCGCTTGGGCGTCCAACTGGAGTCCACGTAAACGCCTTTCTTTTGTTCTTCCAAATTTTGAAAATCCGGCAGGTCAATATTGGACTGCGGCGCAAACTCATGGCGCAAACGCTCCAGACCGCGGACATTTTCGGTCAGCCCTTCGACGTGCTGATTGATCGCCGTGCCGCCGCGCGACTGGCGGATCTGCGTATAAGCGTCGATCACACCTTTGAGCGCCGCCGAACCCTGGCTGAAAATACCGGCGATCAAACCAAAGCCCTTGAGATCAAATTCTTTCAAATCTTTGGCAATTTGCTTGACCGGCGAGGCCTGCTGTATTTCTTGAATATAAGCCACGCGCTCCGCCGGCGACATGCCGCCTGCCGCGGAGATCGGCGCTGTGCCGCCGCTGCCACCGTAAGCGGGCACGCTGCTTTTGCGTTTTTTCCGTTCGCTCATATTTCCTCCCTAAATTCGCGTTCTGCGGCCGGCGTTAATGTCTTTGCGCATTTTGCTCAAAATCTTTTTCTTGTAAGCCACGAGTTCGCCCGGACTCATTTTAGATGTGTCCGCCGAGATCACCGAATGTCCTTGCACAGGCGCGGCGGATTGTCCCAGCACAGTGCCTTTTTGTTGTTTTTCCAGTTCCTCGCTCAAAAGATTAACCGTTTGAGCGATCTCCGTTTGCTCGGTCATAAAAGTATCTTTGGCCAGCAGCTCGCCGGTCTCCGGAGCATTGAGCACAATCGCCTGACGCAAGGCCTCCTGCCGTTTCCGTTCGGCTTCCTGCATCTGCGCCAGAGCCAGCGCGCGTTTTTGCGTCTGCAATTCCTCGGCATTGTCTTTTAGCAAATCTTTTAATTCAGAAACGCTGCTGAGCTTGCGCTCTCCGCCGGCGCGTTTGTGCTCCGGCATCAGCATAGTCAACAAATCCTCTTTTTTGTCATCAGCGTTGCTGTATTTCAGCAACTCGGCGTAAATCGAACCCTGCATTTTGGCCTCGCGCAAAAGCTTGTCCACATAGCGGCTGATCTGCAGCGGATTGTCCAGACCGACAAAATACCTGAATTTCTTTTCGTCAATCGTGCCGTCCAGATAGCCGGTCAGCAAAAAGTTCAAAAGAAAATCATAATACTGTTCCTGCGAACCGCCGCTCAGCAGAAAATCATAAAATTCACCGGAATCCATTTCGTAAAAAGGCTTGGCCGGCGGCTCGCCGGGCACTTTGTTTAAGACTTCCCGCAGCTGCACAAAACGCTGCACGCGCGCCAGAAATTTTTTAATAAAACCCAACATAACTTATTTCAACACCCGTTTAAAAATTTTCCGCACATTGCGGATCGTGTATTGATAATCAAATAAATCCAGCAGTTCTTTTTTCGTAATCCACTGCAATACTTCCGGATCACCCGTGATGTTGTCGCGGAAAGAACCGTCCTCGTCCCGCGCTCGCAAAGCATTGCGCTGCACCAATTTGTAAGCCCGCTCGCGCGTCAGTCCCTTGCCGACCAGAGCCAGTAAAACGCGCTGGGAAAAAATTATGCCGCCGCAGGCGTCCATGTTCCTGGCCATGCGCCGCGGATAAATCTCCATGCCGGCCAAAACTTTTTGCGCCAGCGAAAACATATAGTCCAGTAAGATACAGCCGTCGCCAAAAATAATTCGCTCCGCGCCGGAGTGCGAAATATCGCGCTCATGCCAGAGCGCCACATTTTCCAGAGCCGTAACCGCATAGCCGCGCAAAACCCGCGCCAGGCCGGTAATGCGCTCGCAAATAATCGGGTTGCGCTTGTGCGGCATCGCAGAAGAGCCTTTTTGTCCTTTGCCAAAAGGCTCGGCGGCCTCGGCGGTGTCGGTCTTTTGCAGCAGGCGGATTTCCACGGCGATTTTTTCCAGCGTCGCGCCAATAACCGCCAGTGTGGTCATAAACTCCGCATGACGGTCGCGCTGCACCACCTGCGTCGCCACAGAGCACGGCATCAAATGCAGTTTTTTACAAACATATTTTTCGACAAAGGGATCGATATTGGCATAAGTGCCGACCGCGCCGGATAATTTGCCGACGGAAATATTTTTCCTGGCCTGCGCCAGACGCTGTTTGTTGCGCCGCATCTCCTCATACCAGAGCAGGAGCTTCAGGCCAAAGGTCGTCGGTTCGGCATGAATGCCGTGCGTGCGGCCGATCATAATCGTGTCTTTATATTTCAAGGCCTGTTTTTTTAAGACGGCCAGCAAAACGTCTACATCTTTTTCTAAAATTTCCGCCGACTGCTTGAGCAGCAGGCAGGCCGCCGTGTCGCCGATGTCCGAGGAAGTCAGTCCCAAATGCACAAAACGCGAGGACGGACCGACATTTTCCGCCACATTGGTCAAGAAAGCGATGACATCGTGATTAGTTTCTTTTTCGATTTCCTCGATACGTTTAACGTCAAAACGCGCTTTAGCTTTGATGATCTGCAAATCTTTTTTGGAAATCAAACCTAGTTTTTGATTGGCCTCGCAAGCCGCTAGCTCAATATCCAGCCATTTGCGAAATTTATTTTCCGGCTCCCAAACAGCCTGCATTGCGGGCAAAGAATAACGGTCGAGCATTGAATAACCCCTTATTTATTATAACATGCCGTTTCGACAGCGTCAGGATTGAGCTTTCATGCTCCCTTTAATAATTTCAACGCCGCTGGTATCTGCACCAGAATATCGCCAGCGATAAGTCCGTCCAGCGAATAAACCTGCGCGGCCAAATTGCCGGCCAGACCGTGCACATAAGGCGCACACACCGCCGCGCGCAGAGCCGTCATGCCGCGCGTGGATACCCACAGTCCGGCGGTAATCCCGGCCAATACATCTCCGCTGCCGGCCGTGGCCATGCCAGGATTGCCGTTAATATTTAAAAAATATTTTTGCTGATCCCGCGCGATATAAGTTTGGTCAGCATTTTTTAGGACAACCACCGCGTTATATTTTTGAGCAGCTTTGCCGGCCGCAATAAAAGGATGCCTCCTGACCGCGGCGGAAGACCAGCGCAGCATTTTGCCCAGCTCGCCGGCATGCGGCGTGGCTATCAAGCGCATTCTGGCACGGCCGCGCGGCAGGTCTGCCAGTATCTTTAAAGCGTCGGCATCCAGTACCACGCGCAGTCCCGGCCGGTAATTCTTGATGTATTGAAACAAATCTTTACTAAACGCTTTGGTCTGGCGGCGCAAAGACAGCCCCGGCCCGGCCAAGATGCAATCATAATCGCCCAAACGCGGCCGTAAAACTTTCAAAGCGCCGGCTGTCAACGCGCCATTGGCGCTGGGCAAAGGCAGAGTCATTATTTCCGGAATCTGCACATCGATCAGGTCGGCCAATTCTTGAGGCGCCGCCAGAGTTACCAAACCAGCGCCGCTGCGCAAAGCCGCTCTAGCCGCCAGCAAAGCCGCGCCGGTCATACCGCGTGAGCCGGCAATCACCAGCACATGTCCGGCGGAATACTTATGTGTCTGACGAAAACGCGGCGGCAGCAGCGCGGCGATGTCAGCCTGTCCCAAAATTATCTGCTTGGCCTGCTTAACGCGCCGCATATAAACACCCGCAATATTTTTGGCGGTAAAGTCCAAGCTCTTGAGCTAATTGCCTGCTGCGCGGATATAAATCACGAAAATTAAAATTTAAAAAATTTCCGCCGCGCCGCCGCGCGGCTTCCTGGCCGGCCAGAGTTATTTGCGCAAAATTTTTATGCGGCGAAATGGACAAAGTCGTCGCAAAACCAATGTACCCGCCGGACTGCGCCGCGGTATAAGAGAGCCGATAATTAAAACAAATCTGGCAGCGCGCGCCGCCTTCCGGTTCGGCGGCTAAGTCTTTGGTTAGACCCAGCCATTCCTGCGGCGCGTAAGGCGGCGCCAGCAGTTCAAAAGCAAAACGTTCCTGCAATTTGGCAAACTGCGCCAAACGTTCTTGATACTCCGCCTCCGGCTGAATATTGGGGTTGAAAAACAAAAGTGTCAATTCATAATCCGGCGCCAGTTTTTCCAGCGCCGCAGAACTGCAAGGCGCGCAGCAAGCCTGCAGCAGCAGCTTACCCTTCATCTTCTTCTTGCTGACGCAGGGCGCTGATCCGCATACGCACAAAATCCGAATTTTTGTAACCGGCTTCCAGTGCTTTTTGATAGTACTGGATCGCCTGCGCGCGCAAACTTAAATTGTCACAGGCGCTGGCCAAATAATATTGATAATCGGCACTCTTGCTGTTGGCCGCGGCGCGCGGCTCCAGCACGGACAGTATGCCTTGAAAATCGCGGCCAAGCAAAGCGTTCTCCGCAAACTGCACGTACAACCCCTCTTCACGGCCGCCCGCGGCAATCGCCTTGCGCAAATTATCCGCCGCATTACTGTGATTTTCCAGGCCGGCATAAGCCTGCCCCAGATATTTGTATATGTCCGGCGCCGGCGTATACAAAACTCCCGCCCGCTGCAGGCCGTCATTTATCAGCGTTAAGCCGGTCTGCCATTCTCTTTTTTTGACCTTTAACTCGCCCTGCTTGAGAAACAGCTCCACTTCCTGGCAGCCGGCGTCAAGCGCTTTCTGAAAATAATTTTCCGCCTCGCTAAAATTATCTAAATTATAATAACCCCAGCCGACATAATAAGCATAAGGATTATTAGTCCTAGGATCGTCCTCATCAAGCGTGCCTATAAAAAAATCCACAATTTCTTGATTTCTGTTTTGCTGCGTCAAAATAGAGATTATCTTTTGCGAAGCTGAACTTCTCTCCTTGGGAAATTTCCGAAATAACTGGCGGCAAACAGTCAGGGCCGTTTCCAGGTCGCCGCGCGCCTCAAAATAACCGACAATATTTTCGCCCATTTCATAACTCAAGTCCGGCTTGTCCAACGTCAGCAAATAGGCTTTGGCAGCCAAACGATGCCGCCTAAATCCGATATACGCCGCGCCCAGGTAATAATAATTGCGCGCGCTTTCGCGGGAAATCACAGCCTCGCGGGAAAGCTCCAGCAGACGCGGATAATCCTCCCGTTCGAGAATATCCGCCAGCGGATCATAAGCAGCAACAGCAGCCCAGAGCAGGCTAATTAAAACAAGAATTTTGCGCACGAAACTCCCCTTACAATAAAGTATACACCACTCGTTCTTTTCCACCAAGGTCTCGGACTATTTGCGCCGGAATTTGAAAACGGTCTTGCAGCAGTTTGGCCACCGCACCGGCCTGCCTATGCCCGACCTCAAAAAAAACACCTTTTAAGTCTGACACCGCGCCGCTTTGCGCCAAAATTTTCTGGTAAAACTCCAGCCCGTCATTTTGCGCCAGCAAAGCCAGCCGCGGCTCATGCTCCCGTACTTCCGGCTCCAGAGCGGCGTATTCTGCCGGGGAAATATACGGCGGATTGGAGACCAAAAAAACGCCGCGCACCGGAGGGATATTAACGCCGGCCAGCAAATCCGCGCAAATAAATTCTATTTTATCCACCGCTTGATGCGCGGCGGCGTTGGCTTTGGCCACGGCCAGGGCTTCCGGCGAAATATCCAGCGCCAGAACTTTTTTGCCGCGTTTGGCAAAAGTGACCGCCAAAATCCCTGAGCCGGCGCCGATGTCCACAATTAACTCTGCCTGGTCGAGATAGCGTAAGACTGTTTCCGCCAAAATCTCCGTGTCATAACGCGGAATCAAAGTGTGAAGTGAAACTTTGAACTTCTCACTCATAAACCAAGCCTCGCCGGTGATGTACTGCAAAGGCTCGCGGCTGGCACGGCGCAAAAGCAGTTTTTTGTACGCCGCGCGCTCAGTTGTAGTCAAAGGCTGGTCAAAACGCAGATACAAATCAAGGCGCTGACAGCCTAAAACAAAAGCCAGCAAACATTCAGCGCCATGCTTGGCGGCAGCCACACCTTTTTCCCGTAAAAATTTTTCCGACCATTTAAGGATACTTAAAATCGTCCAGATTTCCGTGGACATTTACGCCGCCTGCAGTTTGGCGATGCGGTCAGCCTGGATCAAAGCGTTGGTGATTTCGGACAGATCGCCGCCTTTGACTATCGCGTCCAAATTGTAAAGCGTCAGGCCGATGCGGTGATCGGTGATGCGGTTTTGCGGATAATTGTAGGTGCGGACTTTTTCCGAGCGGTCGCCAGAGCCGACCTGCATTTTGCGCAAATCCTTTTCTTTTTGCTGGCGTTCCCGCGCCTGCATCTCGTAAATCCGGCTGCGCAAAACCCGCATGGCGCTGTCGCGGTTGGCGTGCTGCGAGCGGCCGTCCTGACAGGAAACCACCACGCCGGTCGGCAAATGCGTGATGCGCACGGCGGAATCGGTTTTATTGATATGCTGGCCGCCGGCGCCGCTGGAGCGGTATGTGTCGATTTTCAAATCGGCCGGATTTATTTCGATGTCCACATCTTCGACTTCCGGCATGATCGCCACAGTCGCCGCCGAAGTATGCACGCGCCCCTGCGCTTCCGTCTCCGGCACGCGCTGCACGCGGTGCACGCCGGACTCGTATTTCATTTTGCCGTAAATGCCTTCACCGCCGATCTCCACAATGACCTCTTTAAATCCGCCCTGCTCGGCCTCGGTCAAAGAAATCACCTGAAAACGCCAACCGTTGCGCTCGGCGTAACGCCGGTACATCGAAAAAAGATCCGAAGCAAACAGCGCGGCTTCTTCGCCGCCCGTCCCCTGCCGTATTTCCAAAATCGCGTTTTTATTGTCATCGGGGTCTTTGGGCACTAATAAAAACTTTAATTCCTCTTCCAGCACGGCCAGCCGTTCTGCGCTGGTTTTCCATTCCGATTCGGCCAGCTCGCGTATTTCTTTGTCCGCCGCGGCGTCGTCCATAATCGACCGCGCGTCGTCCACAGCTTGACGTGTTTTTTTATACTCCTGATATTTTTCGACAATGTCTTTCATCTCGGCCTGGGCGCGCATCAACTCGCGGTAACGCTTCAAGTCCGCGGTTATCTGCGGGTCATACAAAGCCAGCTCATTGTCGCGGTAACGCTTGACGATCTCCTCGATCTTGTCCAGCATCATTCTATCCCTTTGGCGGCTTCCAGCGCCGCGATCGCCGCCGCGACCATTTGCGCGTCCGGCTGGCGCGTGGTCAAATACTGCAAAAGCAAGCCCGGCCCCAGAATAATATTCGTCAAAAATTTCGGCAGGCGGCAAACCAAACGCACTAGCTCATAACTCAAGCCGGCCACGACCGGCAGCATCAGCAATTTGATCAGCAGACGGGAAAGCAGCGCCGTGCGGCCAAAAAGCGCCAGAACAATTATAGAGACGACAAAAACCACAAGCAAAAACGAAGTGCCGCAGCGCGGATGCAGCGTGGAATATTTTTGCACGTTTTCCACCGTTAATTTTTCACCAGCCTCGTAAGCGTGCACGGTTTTGTGTTCCGCGCCGTGAAAACCAAAAACGCGCGCCATGTCCCGTGAAAAACCGACAACCAGCAAAAAAATAATAAAAATTAAAATGCGCGCCGAGCCTTCCAGTAGATTTAAAAGCAGCACATTGCTAAAAACATTTTGCAGGCGCGCGAAAAAAAAGGCCGGCAAAAAAATGAACAGGCCGAAAGTCAGTAAAAAAGAAAACGCCAATGAGACCGGCATTTCGTATTTAGATTGTTTGGCCGATTCCTCCGACATGGCCACGCGCAGAGAAAAATCCAGCGCTTTGACGCCGAGATTCAGCATTTCTATAAGATTGAAAAAACCGCGTAGAAAAACCCAGCCTAAAAACGGGAATTTCTTTTTCCAGGGCGTGTATTCCTGGCGTTCCACGACCAAGCGGCCGTGCGGCGCGTAAACGGCATAGCCCAAAGCCTGGCTGCCTTTCATCATGACGCCTTCGATCAGGGCCTGACCGCCCAGCAATTCTTTACCTGACATTTTTCTCCTCCGGCAAATATTCCAGACAAACAATCTGCGGCTCGTTTTTAAAATCCTGCCGCTGGAAACGCAGAATATTTTTTGGTTCAGGAATTATAATATCTTTTTGCAGAGCGATAAACTCCGCCAGACCGCAGGCCGGACGCGGATTGTGCAGCGTGCGGTACAGCATCGGCAGCGCGTACTTATAAGATATCTGGCGCAAAACCTGCGCGGCCGTCTGCGGAGACCAAATCTCTCCGCCGCCGCTCGGAAAAAACAAAACATCAACCGTTCCGATTTGTGCCAGCAGTTCCTGATCCGGCACAGAGCCGAGCGCGCCCAAATGACAAAAATGCACCGCCTGCATATCCCAGCAAAAAATCGTGCCGGCGCTGTGCGGCTGGCCGGGTGTTTGTACCGGAATGCCGCGGATTTTGACCCAATTTAACTCGCGGTAGCCAGCACCTTGAATGACCGCCGGCTGGCCGCCGACCGCCTCGGCACAATTATGCTCGGCGTGATTGCGTGAAATCAAAACAATATCCGCCGCGACCTCCGGCAAAACATAACCGAGAAAACCGCTGTAAGGATCGGTCAAAACCCGCAGTCCATCGTCTGCTGAAATCAAAAAACAGGCATGGCCAAGATATTTAATCTCCAGCATAAAACTTAAAGGTGCTTACTACCGCCGGTAGAACCAAAGCCGCCAGAGCCGCGCGCGGAATCCGGAAGTTCAGAAACAAATTTTAACTCCGCTCTGGCCACCGGCGCGATGACCATTTGAGCGATGCGCTCGCCGCGCCGCACGGTAAAAGGCTCACGGCCAAAATTAGTCAGGATCACGCCGACTTCGCCGCGATAATCCGCGTCAATAGTGCCCGGGCTGTTCAGCACACCGATATTTTTTTTGAGCGCCAGACCGGAGCGCGGCCGTACCTGCGCTTCATAGCCGGCCGGCAAAGCCATTTGAAAACCGGTCGGGATCAATTTCGTCTCACCGGCCGTCAAAACAACCGGCTCGGTTACCGCGGCGTAAATATCCAAACCCGCCGCCTGCTCGGTCATGTACTGCATGGCCGGCAGGTCGTCTGTACCAGGGAGTTTTTTGATGAGAACTTCCAACATAGCGCTAGATTAACATTTTGTTTTAAGCGCGGCAAATATCTTTGCCGCGCTTTAACTACACTCCACAGAAATTAGACACTAGCTATGGACAAGCAGTTCCACCTGCTCCATAATTTTTCGCCAGTATTTTCTGGTCTGGACAGAATGATTATTAAAATCCAGGCGCAAAGTTCTTATTTTTTCCGGCGCCGGATTGTCCAAGAATAAACTCAACATTGAAAGCACGCCGGAAATATTAACGTATTGTTCATGAGTGGTTTTAGGGTTTTTTATCATTTCACCGAACATTTCCTCGATAGCTTTATAATTATCTTCCAAAACCAGACAAAAAGCCGCAAATTTATTTTCTAAATACTGTATCTGCAATTCTTTTAACACATTCACTAATTCGCGGCATTTTTCTATATTCGCCGGTTCGGCGGCGGCCTCCAAATAGGCGTCCTGCAATAATTTGTAATCCGTGTCCGTTATCCAGCCCTCATATTCCTGCACAATATCCAGAGCGTCCGCTATCGAGTGAAGCGCGGCGTTTTCATTATGAACTTCCTGTACCGGCGGCGTTCTGCGCCGATTGGGTTTCGGCATGGCAAAATTGGTTTTGCTTTGTATAGACCGCAATAAATCCTGAACACTTTTATACAAAATATACTCCACCGCTTGCTGATTTTCCTCCGGCGTGAAGCTCTGGTCAAAATAGGTTTTGCGGTGTTTTGGCGTATTATCCGGCGCGTTAAATCCGTCCGGATTGAAGCCGTTGGTCTGGTCTGTCTGAAAATAGCCCTCTAAAATAGCCGTGCCCTGCCGCAAAAAATCTTTATAATAAATTATTTCACGCGGCTTCTGCGCCAGCGGAGTTAGTTGTTCACCTGTGGCGGAGCGAATATCGAGATGGCGGCTCTCATTACCTCTTCTTCTCTCAAACAAGGCTTTTATTTTATCTATCCGTTCACGCAAAGGATCAGCAGGGGATTTGTGTATACGTTGTAGATTATTCCATCTCTGCCCCAGATCTTTTTCATAATCAGGAACATCTGCTCCTCTCCTACGCGGCAAATATTCATTTGTAAAACTCCAGACCACCATTTCACACAGCGTTTGTTCAGCGGCGATATATCTATTTTCGAATAATTTCCCTACTCTATCTATCCGTTCACGCAAAGGATCAGCAGGGGATTTGTGTACTTGCCGTAAATCACGCCATCTCACCCCCAGATATTTTTCATAATCAGGAACATCTGCTCCGTTCCGCCGTGGCAAATATTCATTTGTAAGACTCCAGACCACCATTTCACACAAGGTTTGTTCATGGTTGGTCCTAGTGCGTTTTATATTACTTTTATCGCTAATTTGTTTTGGATACATATCTAATTTATCGCAAGTTCAGCCGGAAAGTTGCAGAAATTCGGCAATGAAAATGTACAGCAATTCGGTCAGTTCGAGAACCTCACTGACCGCCGGTCATTTAGCAGTCCAGCTCTTGAAAAAAACCGCCTTTGGCAAAATTGCCTATGGCGGTGAGCTGTAAATCCTCTTTGATAAAAATCTCATTGGCCAGACGCTGCACATCGTCGCCAGTTACGGCGTCGACCTTTTGCATAATCTCCTCGACAGTGTGTATCTCGCCGTAATTGTACAGCGATTTCAACAGGCGGCTCATGCGGCTGGAGCTGTCCTCAAGATTGAGCACCAAATGGCCTTTGATCTGCTCTTTGGCGCGCTGCAATTCCACCGGCGTTACGCCGTTTTGCTTGAGCAGCGTCAATTCTTTTAAGGCCAGATCGAGCACCTGCCGCGAATTTTTGAGTTGCGTGCCGGCATACAGAGTAAAAAGTCCGGCATTCAAATAATAAGTCGGATAAGTGTAAATAGAATAAACCAAACCTTTTTTCTCGCGGATATTTTGAAAAAGGCGCGAAGACATGCTGCCGCCAAGCACCGAGGACAGCAGCGAAAGCGTCAGGCGGTCAGCGCTCTGGTAAGACACGCCGCGCGTGGAGAGACAAAGATGCACCTGCTCGGTGTCTTTTTTGGCGATTTTCACGCCGGGGACGATTTTGACCGGCTCTTCCGCAAGGGTCTGGCGCTTGCCGCGAAACCCGTCAAATTTGGCCTCGACCATTTGAAAAACTTCCGCCGCCGGCACATGACCGGCCACTGCGACGATAGTGTTGTCCGGTGTGTAAAAATCTTTCAGACAATTCAAAATATCGGCGCGCGTGATCTTGCTGACGGATTTTTCCGTGCCGATAATCGGATTGCCGAGAATATGGCCGTTCCAAATATTCTGGCAAGCCAAATCGTGGATTTTTTCATCGGGCGCGTCCTCGTACATATTGATTTCCTCAAGAATGACATTGCGCTCCAGTTCGATCTCGGTTTCCGCAAAGGCGCTGTTGAGATACATATCGGACAGCACATCGAGCGCCAGCTCAAAATGTTTGTCCAGCACCACCGAAAAATACGTGGTGTATTCTTTGCCGGTGTGCGCGTTGATGCGGCCGCCCACCGCGTCGATCTGTTCGGCGATATCCGCTTTGCTGCGGCGCAGCGTGCCTTTGAAAAGCATGTGCTCAATATAATGGGCGATGCCGCCCGGAAAATTTTTCTCGTGTTTTGAGCCAAAGCCGGTCAAAAAACCGACGGCCGCCGAGCGTACCGGCATTTCCTCGACCAAGACGGTCAAACCGCTGGGCAATTTTTGAATTTTGACAGTTTGGTCCACGTCAGTAAAAATCTAGGCGTTCTTGATCGTGAAATTGTAACGGCCGCGTTCATCGATCTTGACGCATTTCACTTTGACGGTCTGGCCTTCCGAAAGCACATCGGTTACCGCCGCGATACGCTGCGGAGCGATCTCGGAAATATGCACCAAGCCCTGTTTACCCGGAGCCACCTCGACAAAAGCGCCGATTTCGATAATTTTCACGACTTTGGCGTCCTCGAAAACATCGCCGACCTCGACATCGCGCATCATTGCGGCAATATAATCCTTGGACGCGCGCAGCGAATCGCCGTCCGCCGAAGCAATATCGACTTTGCCGTCCTCTTCTATATTTATCTCCACATTGTACGTTTCCTGAATTTTCTTGATAGTTTTGCCGCCCGGACCGATCAATTCACCGATGCGGTCTACCGGAATCATTAGGGACTCAATGCGCGGCGCGTATTTATTGAGGTCGCCGCGCGGCGTGGAAATAGTGCCGTGCAGATGGTCGAGCAGAGTCATGCGGCCTACTTTGGCCTGCGCCAGAGCCTGCTTCATGACCTCGCTGGTCACGCCAACAATTTTGATGTCCATTTGCAGAGCCGTGATGCCGTCGCGCGTGCCGGCCACTTTGAAATCCATGTCGCCGAGATGATCCTCCAGACCCATGATGTCGGTCAGCACTTGAAATTTGTGATTTTCTTTAATCAAGCCCATGGCGATGCCGGCGACGGGCGCTTTGATCGGCACACCGGCGTCCATCAGCGACAAAGTGCCGCCGCAAATCGAGGCCATGGACGAAGAGCCGTTGGACTCCGTGATCTCGGACACCACGCGGATAGTGTAAGGAAAATCTTTGTGCGGCGGAATAATGGCCTTGAGGCCGCGTTCGGCCAGATTGCCGTGTCCCAACTCGCGGCGTCCCGGGCTGCCCATACGCCCAACCTCGCCCACCGAATACGGCGGAAAATTGTAATGCAGGAAAAATTGTTTTTTGTAAGTGGGGTCCAGGCCGTCGATCATCTGCTCGTCATCGGCTGTGCCGAGCGTGGTCAGCACCAGCGCCTGCGTCTCACCGCGGGTGAAAAGCGCCGAGCCGTGCGTGCGTTTAAATAAACCGACCTCCGAACTCAAAGGCCGCAGTTCGTCCATTTTGCGGCCGTCCAGACGCTTGCCCTCGTCAAGGATCATGCTGCGCACCGCGGTTTTTTCGGCATCGTGAAAAATTTCCCTGATTTCTTTTTCTTTTTTAGCAAAGGTTTCTTCGCCCAGCTCGGCTTTCAGGTCGGCCAGCAATTTGGCCTGCACAGCGTCTATCGCCGCGTATTTGGCCAGTTTGCCGTCCGTGGCCAGCGCCTTTTGCAGGCCGTCGCCGATTTTGCCATGAGCATTTTTGACCAGATTTTCGTCCGGCAAAACCAGCTCCAGCGGCATTTTGGGCACGCCGGCCTTCTTAATCAATTCTTCCTGCAGGTCAATCAGTTTTTTTAATTCAGCATGGCCGTATTCCAGAGCCTCCAGCATTTGCTCCTCGGTCAGCAGGCCGACCTCGGCCTCGACCATCATCACGGCCTCACGTGTGCCGGCGATGGACAGCTCCAAAGTAGATTTTTCCAGCTCCTCGGGGCTGGGATTGATAATCAGTTTGCCGTCCACGCGCCCGACGACCACGCCGCCGATCGGACCCTGAAACGGTATTTTGGAAATAGACAGCGCGGCGGAAGCGGCGACCATGCCCAGATGATCCGGCGTATTGACGCCGTCATAGGACAGCACGGTCACTACAATATTCACATCATTGCGAAAACCATTCGGAAATAACGGGCGTATCGGCCGGTCAATCAGGCGCGCCGTCAAAGTCGCGTCGGTGGAAGGCCTGGCCTCGCGCTTGAAAAAACTGCCGGGTATTTTGCCGGAAGCGTAATATTTTTCGATAAAATCCACAGTCAGCGGAAAAAAATCGACGCCTTCCCGGGGTTTGTCGGCGGCCACAGCCGTGGCCAGCACGACGGTCTCGCCGCAGGTCACCAGCACTGCGCCGTGCGCCTGTTTAGCGATAACTCCTGTCTCGATAGTGTATTTTTTGCCGTGAAAATCGGCGGAAACTTGAACTTTGGCCATTTGCTTTTCTCCTCTTTTATTTTTTTTCTTTTTAATTGGGGGATAAAATAGCATAGATTTGCCGGTTAGACAAATAAACTACGCGGAAAATTTTCAGGAATTAACCCTTGATACCCAGCTTGGCGATGAGGGCGTTGTAGCCGCTCAAGTCTTTGGACTTGAAATAACGCAGCAAGCGGCGGCGTTTGCCGACCATGAGCAGCAAACCGCGACGGGAATGAAAATCGTTTTTATTGGTCTTGAGATGCTCGACCAAATTATTGATAGATGTGGTCAGCAAAGCGACCTGCACCGGCGTCGAGCCGGTATCTTTGTCACCGGTTTTAAATTTCGTAATGACTTCCGTTTTATTTTTAACTACCATGAGCGCTCCTGTTCTCCGAAAAGGGCTAAAATTCTAACATTATTTTTATTTTTTGTCATGTACTTTGAGATAGGCAAGCAAAATATTCGCTCAATATTTAAATACCGGCCTTTTTGTAGAGGCCGTAAAAGCCGTAGCCGCCGATCAAGACATTGGGCAGCCAAGCCGCCAGGAACGGCGAGAAACCGCTCTGGCCGAACCACATGAAAATCGACAGAATGACATAATAAACAAAAATTACCAGCACGCTGATGCCCAGTCCCACTCCGGCGCCGGAGCGTTGCGGACGAATGCCCATTTGCGAGCCGAGCAGGACAAAAATCATACAGGCAAAAGGAATGGCCAATTTTTGATGCCATTGCACGCGGAGTTTGGCGACATTGGCGCCGAAACTGCTTTGCTGGCGGATATAGGCGGAGAGTTCGCCGATATTCATTTGTTCGGGGTCTTTGCTGCGGCCGGAAATATCCCGCGGCTGCACATTGATATTGATATTTTGCGTGACAAAATCCACGATCAGCGCGGCGCGATTGTCACCGGCAAATTGATGCATAGTGCCGCGGCGAAAAGTCCAGCCGGTCAGCACGTTAAATTCGGCTTCTTCGGCGCGCGTGCTGCGGGCTACATTGTCGTTTTGATCATACTCGATAACGTTGACCTGATGCATAATATTGCCTTCCATCTCACGAGCGTGAATAATCCTGACGAGACGGTGATTTTCGTACATTGGAATATTGACATTGGTCTGGATCTGCGGCGCGCCTTTGGATACGTCTTTGAGCTGGATAATCGTGTTTTCTTCGATGAAACCCGCCTGCGGCACGACGGTCTCATTAAAAAAAACCGTGAGCAGGCTGACCAGCAAACCGAAAACCAGCGGCGCGGCGATGAGCCGGTACAGCGACAGTCCGCCGGCGCGGAAAGCCGTCAATTCGCTTTCACTGGACAAACGGCTGAAACACAGCAGCGCGGCCAGCAAAGTCGCCATAGGAAAAGTCAGGGAAATCACGCGCGGCAGGCGCAGCAAAAACAAGGCCAGCACCTGTTCAAAGCCGAGATTGTAGAGCTGCGCCTCGGAGATCAGCCCCGGAATAATCGATCCGCCGGAAATAATCACCGAAAACGCCACCACACCAAAAAGAAAAAACAGGAAAATTTCTCTAAAGGTGTAAAGGTAAATTAATTTTATTTTAAAATTCCTCACAGCAATCCCGTTATAAATTAAAATTTTCGCCCAGATAAAATTTGCGCGCGGTCTGGTCGGCGGCAATGGACGCCGCGTCGCCTTCCAGCAGAACTTTGCCCTGATGAATAATGTAAGCGCGGTCGGTGATGCCCAGCGTTTCACGCACATTGTGGTCGGTGATGAGAATACCCAGGCCTTTGGTCTTGGCCAGATAAGCGATGATTTCCTGAATATCGTTGACGGCGATAGGGTCTATACCGGCAAAAGGCTCGTCCAGCAAAATAAAATCCGGATAGCAGGCCAGCGCTCGGCAAATCTCCACCCGCCGCCGTTCACCGCCGGACAACTCATAGCCGCGCTGTTTGCGTATATGCGAAATTTTCATCTCCTCGAATAATTTGTCCATACGCTCCTGATACTCGGCCGGCGGCACAGCTGGCATATTTTCCCAGAGTATCAGCAAATTTTCCTCGACAGTCAGTTTGCGAAAAATCGACGGCTCCTGCGGCAAATAGCCGATGCCCATTTTGGCGCGCTCGTGCATGGGCACGCGCGTAATATCATTGCCGTTGAGATTGACCGTGCCGGCGTCAGCTTTGATGAGGCCGACTATCATATAGAAAGTCGTGGTTTTGCCGGCGCCGTTGGGTCCAAGCAAACCGACAACTTCGCCTTTATTAACGTGAATATTGACTTCGTTGACAACCTTTTTTTTGTGATAAGCCTTGACCAGCCCCTGCGTTTCAATCATGGCGGAAGTGTAACACAAAAGTAAGGTTGTTTCTATTGTATAGGTCGCGTCGGAAATACCTTTAGTTAAAATTCCAGGTGTTTTCGGTTAAAAATATGTTGACTTGGCTAGTTGAAAGTGTTAGCCTACGCACGTAATTGTAAGTGTATTTCAGGGCCAACTATTACACAGGTAAAGGTGGTGATGCGCGCGAAATTTACGGTTATGTCTGGTGCAGTATTTCAAAAAATTTACAGGAGGTATTTGGAATGAAGAAAGTTATAATTGCAATGACAGTTTTAGCGGCTTTCGGTCTGGCCACAGTGCTGGACGGAGTCGGCGGTTTGGGTCTTGGCGAAAATCCGGCGTACCCTGCCCTCTGGAAAAATGAAAAAAGGCTGGATGTCGTAGCTCCGCTGAGCAGCAAGACCGAAAGCTCTGATGACGGGACATGGTCGATTTATAAAGAAACAACGGCAGACGGCGGTTTTAGTTTGGGCAGTGTCGCCTGGACGGATAAATTTGGCGATGTCTGGTACGGCATCAGCTATGGTCCTCTGTTAAACGCTGAGGGAAAAACAACTACTAAGGAATACTCTAACTTAGCTCATACTGTATTGGATGCCACAGAAACAAAGTTAAGTACTCCCACAGGTTATGCTCTGAATCTTGCCGCGGCGAAAGATTTTGCTTTACTGGGCGGATTTACGGGCGGCGTCAATCTGGGCATAAATCAAGATGGCTCTGTTTGGAAAAAAACTTATAAGACCACAGATGGTGTCTGGAAAGTAGTTGATAATGGCTCTGAGAGCAGTGACCTTTATTTGACGCTGGGTTTGGGAGCAGCCAAAAATATCGCCGCCAATCAAAAAGTGTTGATCGGTCAAACTCTGGCTTCAAAAACCCAATCTCAAGGTGGCGCGACAACCCGTAAAGAAAATGGTAAGACAGACAAAGACTATAATAAAGCCAACAAGGAAGGATCCGCCTCTAACGGTCTTATTCCGGCGCAAACCGCAGTTGGCTACGTCTACACTGTGAGCGACTCTCTGGAGTTTGGCGCTCAGTTGGCGCATGACTGGCAGTCTGCTTACAAACACGATAGTAAAGCTTATGGTCAGGCTGTAGAAAGCGAGGAAGTTACGATCAAGGCCAATGACACTTTGAGCCTGGCTGTGGACTACATCTTCGATCAATTCCAGGTGCAGGGTTATCTGAATATGGCCAAAGGCACAGGCATTGAGACGACGGATTCCCCCGACACGACAGACCAAGATGAACTGAAAGGCGTGGATAACACTACTCTGGGTGTGAATTTGTTGTGGACACCGGCATTTGCCAACGTTGGCACGATCGGCGTAGGCATAGAGAACAGCAAAGAGGTTGATTATGATTTTGGGGCTGGTCCGAAAACCGATACCAATACTTCAGCGACTTTGTTCTACACGTATTTGTTTTAAAATTTTAAGCGGTAAATAAAATACCGTTTGGAAAACACAGGAGCCTCGTCAGAGGCTCTTGTGGTTTTTTGGGGGTAACTTACTCTATCCAACAAGAGGCTTTGTACTTATTGTTGCCTGCATTGACTCAGCCAATCAAATTAGTTTGAATAAAAATTATTTGCTTTAAGCTTAAAGCAATCTGAAAGGCGGTGATGCGTGCGCAAAGTTTACGGTTATGTCTGGCGTTGTGTTTTCAAAAAATTTACAGGAGGTATTTTGGAATGAAAAAAGTTATAATTGCAATGACAGTTTTGGCGACTTTCGGTCTGGCCACAGTGCTGGACGGAGTGTCGGGTTTGGGTTTGGGCAGCAATCCGGCAGCTCCGGCGATTTGGAAAAATCAAAAGAGAATAGACGCCGGGTTTAATTTGCTGGGCAAGACCGCTGATGCTTCTGGTTGGAAAGCGAATGGTAACGAGAAGTTTGCGTATACTGATTCCGGCCTGGAAAATCTGTGGGCTACTTACACTGATTCTATTCAAGACTATTGGTACACAGTCGGTTTCAGCACGGGTGTAGGCGCTTATGACGACCCAAGCACAACAACTAAAATATATACCAACAACACTAAATCCAGGTTAGGGCGTACAGACACCAAAGCATATAACGCTACCGGCTACGCTCTCAATTTATCTGTGGCCAAAAACTTAAATCTGCCGGCTGTAGGTAACATTATCGGCGGCGTCAAGGTCGACTTTAATGCTCCAGCTGGAACATACATATCTACTCAAAAATGGGCCAGCACTTATGGCGGCAATAAAAATGTTGTAGAATCTTCGTCTTCCTATGACCCGTATTTGACTTTTGGTCTCGGCGCGGTCAAAGCTATTGACGCCAAGCAAACATTGGTGATCGGCCAAACACTCGGCACAGAACGCAAAATGACCAATGGTGACACTATCTACAAAACGAACGGCAAGCAGACTAACAAAGACAAAGGCGGCGATGGAAATAATGATTTTATTCCGGCGGAAACCGCGTTGGGCTATGTTTACAAAGTAAGCGACGCTCTGGAAGTCGCTGGCGCTTATGTTTACAACTGGGGCGGCAAGTATGATTATCAAAGATTTGATAACAAAGGCAAAGATATTGGTGATGCACTGGAATTAAATCCGCAGGCCTATCGCGGCTTCGGCTTGGCTGTTGATTATATTTACAGCGAATTTCAGGCGCAGGGCTACATTAATTGGGCCAAAGGCAGCGGTGTTGTGAAAACCGAAGATGGCGACTATGTAGATACAAATAGCTGGTCTCTTCTGGACGACGATAATAAACTCATTAAAGGTAATGATAACACTACTCTGGGCATCAATTTGCTGTGGACTCCGAGCTTTGCTAATATCGGCACGGTCGGCGTAGGCATCGAGAACAGCAAAGATGTTTACGGTGTTGACACGACTGATTCGACGACCACAGCGCTGTTCTACACGTATCTGTTCTAAATTTTAAGCGGTAAATAAAATACCGTTTGGAAAACACAGGAGCCTCGTCAGAGGCTCTTGTGGTTTTTAGATTGTCTCTGACGCAAAATCCACATTGGCCAGATGGACAAATTCTTCGATGCTCAAAGTTTCGCCGCGACGGTTGAGGTCCAGGCCGGTTTCGCGCTCAAGTTTGGCCAGCATGGCCGCTGTGTAATGCGTGTACGGAGCTTGCTTCAAGGTATTGCGGAGAGTTTTGCGCCGGCCCCAAAAAGCGCCGCGCACGATATTAAAAAATCTTTTTTCGGAAAGCGGCTGGTATTTTAACTCCGGACGAATATCCAGACGCAGGACCGCGCTGTCCACCTGCGGCCTGGGACGAAAACATTCCGGCGTTACCAAGCAAATCAGGCGCGCGTCCGCATAATAACGCAAAAAAATCGTCAGCGACCCGTAAGCGCCGCTGCATGGCGCGGCGCAGATCCGCTCCGCAACTTCTTTTTGCACCATGAGAACAACTGTGGAGAGCCGCGCGCGATATTCCAGTAATTTCTCCAGTATCGGCGTAGTGATATAGTACGGAATATTCGCGATAACTTTGAGCCGGCCGCGCGCGCTACGAAAAATATCTTCCGCCTCGCGTAAAAAATCACCGCAAATCACGCGGACATTGGGATAAATCGCCACGCGCGGCGCGTATTCCGCATACAACTCGCGGTCTATTTCGACAGAGATTACCTGCCCGGCGCGTTTCGCCAGCGCTGCGGTCAAAATACCCGTGCCCATGCCGATCTCTAAAACCGTGTCTGCAGGAGAAATTTCCGCGGCAGAAATTATTTCCGGCAAAACATTTTCCGCGACCAAAAAATTTTGGCCGAAACGCTTTTTGGCTCTGGGCAACTTATCAGCCACGATTTTTGACCATAAGTCTGGCCAGCCTGATCGCCGCGGCCAGCGAACCCGTGCCGGCCACACCGCGGCCAACAATATCGTAAGCCGTGCCGTGATCGACCGAAGCGCGAATGATCGGCAAGCCGGCGGTTATATTGACCGCGCGGTCAAAAGCCAGCATTTTGAGCGGTATCAAGCCCTGATCGTGATACTGCGCAATCACCAAATCATACTCACGCCGCCGGACAAAAAGTGTGTCGGCTGGCAGCGGCCCTTGCACATTTACCTGGCGCGTTTGAAATTCCTTGACCACCGGCGCAATAATTTTTTGTTCCTCGCGGCCAAAGATTCCATTCTCGCCGGCATGGGGATTTAGACCGCAAACCGCGACGCGCGGCCGCGGCAGACCGAGCAGGCGCATCATCTCCAGGCCAAGCTCCAGCGCGTCCCGTAATTTTTGTTTGGTCAGGAGTTTCGGCACCTGACGCAGGCTTTTGTGTATAGTCGTCAGCATCACGCACAAATCCGGCGAATGAAAGAACATGCCGTATTTTTTTGTTCCGGTCAGTTTGGCCAAAATCTCCGTCTGGCCGTCATAGCGATAACCGGCCAAATGCAAAGCTTCTTTACTCAAAGGTGCGGTCACGACAGCGTCGAGGTGTCCGGCCAGAGCGTCACGCGCCGCCGCTTCAAGATATTTATACGCCGCGCGGCCGTTCTCCGCCGTCACCCGTCCGCGGCTGTATTCGCTCAATCTGCCAAAAGGGTCGCTGACCGGATTTTTCAAGCCGCGCAAAGCGGCCGGATAACCATAAACCACGCAGTCCTGATAGCGGCCGGATTTAAGCAGTTTGACAATGACCTCCGCGCCGATGCCGTTGGGATCGCCCATAGTGATGCCGATACGCATATTGAAAAATTATAACATTTTGGAATTATCCCTTACAATTTACACGTGCATACCAAATCGCCTGCAGGCGATTTGGTACATAAAAAAGAGATAGGGCTGAAGGGATAATTCCGCAACATTTTGCGGAAGTATAAAAACACCAAATTTTGGGTATATATTTCATATGAAACGTAATTATTTTACGCTGGTTTGGATCGGCGAAAGCCGCCGCAGTTTTAATTTATCTTATGCTTTTACAGCGCTGGGTCTGGGTCTGCTGGCCGGTTTGTTCGGCTTGTCGCTTTTGTTCTGGCGCGGCCTGGACATTTCCGCGCTGGACGCTTATCAAAAAGTTCATTCGGATAATCAACTGCTGCACGCCAAAGCTCATTTGCTTTACCAAAAAAACCGCGCGCTGGCCAAAAATAATTCTAGGCTGACGCAGGAAATCAAATTGCTCGAAGCGCTGATCAGCGCGGAAGATGCCAATGTTTTTTATTTAAATTCCGACTACAAAAATGTAACTCTGGAAGAGACTACGCTCGGCTGGCGCGTGCTGCAATACAAATTAAAAATCGGCGAGCGCACATTGTATGAATACACAGCCGATCGGCTGCGTCCCAAAGAGCATTTGGCTTTGAAAGAAAAACTGGAATTAGTGCAGAAAAACATCGAGAAATTAATCCAGAGCAAACAATTCACGCCGAACATCAAAATCACCGAACTGGCCGACAAAGAGTATGTCGGGCTGGCCGGCGATCTGGTCGTACTGTCTGTGTCCAAAAAAGAAGCGTTTAACGCGCAGACGGACGGCCGCGAGATCGCCGAACGTTATAAAAAAGCTTTGCTCAAAGAATTGAAAATCGCCAAAGAAAATAAACTTTTGCAGGAAACGCCGCTGATCGGCAGCATTAAAACTATCCGTCCCAACAGCGGTTTGGAAAATATTATTCAGCAGCTGGATTTTTGTCAGAAATTTAATCAAAATATTTTAGCTCAAAACAACACTCTGATTGCCGGCATTTACAGTAAGGCTATGGATTTCAAAAACAATTACGCGCGCACGCCGTCGATTTATCCGCTGCGCAATATTGAAATTTCTTCGCCTTACGGCTACCGCATTCACCCCGTAACCAACGCGGTGTCGATCCATTACGGGCTGGACATGGTCGCCGTGCCGAGGACAAAAGTGCTGGCCACAGCCGACGGCCGCGTAACTTATGCCGGCTGGATCGGCGGCTACGGCATTGTGGTACAGATCCATCACGGCCTGGGCATCAGCACATTGTACGGGCATTGCGATTCGGTGCTGGTCAACAAAGGGCAATACGTGCGCAAAGGCCAGCCGGTCGCTTTGAGTGGCAATTCGGGCTTGAGCAACGGCCCGCATTTGCATTATGAAATCCGCCGCTGGAATGTTGCCATCGATCCGACGCCGTATCTCAAGCGGGATATTTTCACGGCGAGCAAGGAGTGGTGAGGCGGAATTCTCCATTAGCGTTCATGAATGGGGGCATGTGATTTAAGTGTGCCGGCCATTCGTGTTTCAATCCACACACTCGTGCGAGAATGCGGCCTCGTATTTGTACGCCAATAATGGCCTTTTCAGGTTTCAATCCACGCTCCCGCGTGAGGAGCGACGCTTAAAACCGAGTGGGGCGACGGGGTGCGTAAGTTTCAATCCACGCTCCCGCGTGAGGAGCGACTGTTTGGACTACTGTAAAACAACTAAGCGACATGTTTCAATCCACGCTCCCGCGTGAGGAGCGACAATGAGATCGCCAAAGAAAAAGAGACCGTAATAGTTTCAATCCACGCTCCCGCGTGAGGAGCGACGCGGCGCAACGCGCATAATCCATAAGCCCGCACGCGTTTCAATCCACGCTCCCGCGTGAGGAGCGACTTACATATATAGCCATAATTGTGCTCCCTTTCGCCGTTTCAATCCACGCTCCCGCGTGAGGAGCGACCTATAGCCATAATTGTGCTCCCTTTCTTTCGCCGTTTCAATCCACGCTCCCGCGTGAGGAGCGACATAAATTAACTGTTGCGTAAACGTAATAATCATGTTTCAATCCACGCTCCCGCGTGAGGAGCGACGTGAAATGTGATGAATGTTATCAAAACCGACCAGTTTCAATCCACGCTCCCGCGTGAGGAGCGACAAGAGAAGAAAAGGGGATAGAATCTCTGGAATTGTTTCAATCCACGCTCCCGCGTGAGGAGCGACAGCGTAAGGATTATATAATCAACAACGGAATGGAGAATCTCTGGAATTGTTTCAATCCACGCTCCCGCGTGAGGAGCGACTGATGCGGCGGCTGGAAAAAGGGAGCATATATGGTTTCAATCCACGCTCCCGCGTGAGGAGCGACAGGCCTATACGCGCATAGGCCTAGAGTAGTAGAGTTTCAATCCACGCTCCCGCGTGAGGAGCGACACAGGCGGCGAAAATCCTAATTGGGATATGATGGTTTCAATCCACGCTCCCGCGTGAGGAGCGACTGTTTAATCTATTTTACATTCTTTGACGCTAATAACTACATATAACACAACTAAACCCGGCTACAATGCGAACCGCTTTATTATAGCAAAAATCAGGCACAGCGTTTTGGCTATAATGCCTGTATTATTAAAATGTCAATGTTCTGGCGCATCTGCGAACGTCGCAGCGCTTAATGTATGATCTAGGTTCGCAATTTAATAATCACGGATTTTTACAGCTTATATAATTAAGGGTTCATCTACGGCGTAAGATTTCGCCAGGCCAAAGTGCTCCACTCGATTTTTATAATTTGCTCCTAAATAATAATAACGCAGACTATCCGTTTCTACATCAATAATGTTTTCCAGAGTATTTTTTAAGGCTGCCCACTGCGCCGGATCAACCACACATTCAAAAACAGAAAACTGCACTCTTTGGCCGTAATTAGTGCAGGCTTTGGCCACTTTGCGCAGGCGCTTTGGACCACCAGAACTGGATACCATTACATCATAACTAACCAATACCAGCATGATCTTATCTCCAGAAAAATGGCGGATAACCATCTATATCGCCGCGAATATGTCTGGCCAGCAAATTAGCCTGCACAAAAAAGAGCAAGCCAATTTTTACTGTTTCCTCAATATAGGGATGATAAACTTCATCTTGCTTGCGGTTTTGATATTCTACTAAAACTGTTTTGCGCGCTACCTCATCCATAGTAACTGCGCCGCTGGCCGCTTTGGTAAAATTTTTTCTATTTACTTGTCCGCGGTTAATCAGCGACAACACCAATCTATCCGCAAGCACCGGCCGGAATTCTTCCATAATATCCAGCGCCAAGCCGGGACGCCCGGATCTGTCTCTGTGCAAAAACCCTACTTGCGGATCCAGCCCTACCGTTTCCAGAGCAGAACGCACATCATGGGCTAACAATGTATACACATAGGATAATAAAGCATTTACTTCATCCAGAGGCGGCCGTCGGTTACGCTCCGTAAAAATAAAATCTTGCTTCTGATTGAGGATCAAATGATTAAACACATTAAAATATTCTGCCGCAGCGATCCCTTCAAATCCTCGAACTTCATTAACATCCTGGGCCTCTGGAATAGCCAGTAAAGTCCGCTCGATACTTTTTACCGCATTTTGCAAAGCTGCGTTGTCTACTTTGTTGCCGTGATCTCGGATTACTCTATTTATTACTACCCGGCCATTGGCTAATTTGCCTCTGATTACATTTGCCGCAATTGCTTTGCTGGCTGAGGGATCATCAGCCAGACGGTACTGTTGACGCCGCAGCAACACGTTGCCGCTTACCGGGCCGCGTACTTCCGCCAAGAAACGGCCATACTCCGTCAAGAAAGAAATCGCGATATTCCGCTCGGCGCACAACCCCAGCAAAAAAGGTGAACAGGACACATTGCCAAAACAGACTATTCCGCCAATAGTGTGGATCGGCAGCTGCAGTAATTTTTGCTTATCCTTTTCCACCAAAACAGTTTCACCTTCGCGATGCAGATAAGTGCCTTGCGTGCTGACATACAATGTATTTAACAATTTACGCATTTACAATTCCTTAATCAAATGCAGATTGTTCTGGATAAAACGCTCGACCTGTTTGGCTCTGGCATTAGTACTTTTAGGCATGCAGGAATCCACCAGCGAACAATTATCGCATTTGCGTTTTTCATATTCGGCCTGTGGGGTTTGGCCGGAGTCTTGCAGCGCGCGTATCCGTTCCAGCAAACCGATTGTAACCTCTCGCAAAGCCTGATCGATCAAAACATCGCTGCGCCGGTGCTCCTGCCAATAATAAAACTGTCCGCTTTCGATCGTTACACCCAGCATTTCCTCTAAACACAAAGCTTGAGCGCATAATTGCACCCGGTCAACATCACTTTCTTTTTTTCGGCCACGCTTAAATTCCACCGGAGAAACTTTTTGCCTGCTGCCGTCTTTATTCAGCCATAACTCCACAAGATCACATTTGCCGATCAAGCCCCAAGCCAATGATCGCACCGCCATACTGTATTCCTGCCGGAAATATTTCCTCGATTCATGATGCTCCGCATGCACGCGCTCATGCAGTATTTCACCCTCTACAGTAAACCGATTTTCCGCCCAGAGTTGTTCGAGGTGGATGAGAGCATAACGACGCTCACAATAACAAAAATGAGCTATAGCCGAAATAGGGAGAAGCTGATCCTCAGAATACGTTATACTTTTCATAATATTTAAGCAATCGCTCCTTCTCCTGAGCCGTTCTCAAATTTTTTTATAGAAATTACGCCGCGCATATAACCCAAAAAGTCATCATAGGGATATACCCATTTGTATATATCCGGCAAGATTTCCGGCAAAGAGAATTCATCATCAACTTTAGGCTTCCACATGCGTACTGATTTTCTTTGTAATTCCTGCCAATCCACTTTTTCATGTTTTCTTATTTTTTCTATCAGCGCTTTATCAATGACAACAAGCCGTGTGTCTGTATCAATAACTCTAAATAAATCCTCTATCAGAGGGAAACGTTGCTGCTTTTCATTATTAAGCAAGTCTTTGAATTTACTATTTGAAATTCCTTGCCGGATAATTTCGTCCCGGATAGAATTTGTGCTTAATTCGGGAGAAATTTTATATTCACCATTTTCAATATAATTTTCTAAAACAGCCGCCGCAGTCTGTAGCCCTGGGTGTATTCTCAATAAACCATCTTCAGCAATTTTAAACGTCCAAATCTCCGCATCAGCATACTCGCCTTCACGGTTTACTCGTCCAGCCGCTTGCAGCAAGGAAACCAGCGACCCCAATTCACGAAAACCTGTGCGAAACGACAAGTCCACGCCAGCCTCTACACAAGATGTTGCGATCAAAGTCCAATCATTATCGGTCTTATAAACATG
>BGZN01000005.1 GCA_003864455.1 Candidatus Termititenax aidoneus
TCCGGCAATTCCAGCGCGGCGATCATTCCGCATTGCCGCGCCTGTTTGACCTGCGGTATGGCCGTGAATTTTTTCAGTCCTTCTTTCAGCAGCGCAATATTTTTATTTACTTTTACCAGAGTTCTTTCTTTGCGGAATAATTCCAGGGAGGCTAGCGCGGCGCGGCAGGCTAGCGGATTGCCGGTGTAAGTATGCCCGTGGTAAAAAGTCCGCAGGCTTTCAAATTTTCCTTTGAAATTGTTGTAAATTTTTTCCGTGGTTAGCGTGGCGGCCAGCGGTAAATATCCGCCGGTCAAGCCTTTGGCCGCGGCCAAAATATCCGGCGCGACTTTTTCTTGCGTGCAGGCAAACATTGTTCCGGTGCGGCCGAAGCCTACAGCCACTTCGTCGCAGATCAACAGCACATTGTATTTCGTGCAGAGCCGGCGCGCCGCGGCGAGATAGCCGGCTGGAGCTGTGTAAATCCCGGCCGCGCCCTGCACCAGCGGTTCGAGAACCAGCGCCGCCAATTCTCGATAGTGTTTGCGCAGAGTTTTTTCCAGCACGGCAACAGCAGTTTTTAAATCCGGTTCATGGCCGTAATGCCGGTAAGGTGTGGGGATTTGAATTGTTTTAAAAAGCAGCGGTTTGTAGATCGCGTGATACATGGCCACGCCGCCCAGACTGACACTGCCAATCGTGTCGCCGTGATAGGCTTCGCTCAAGGTCAGAAATTTTTGTTTGGTTTTATATTTTTTATTTTTGTCCTGCTGCCAGTATTGGTAAGCGATTTTCAGCGCGATTTCCATCGCTGTCGAGCCGGCGTCGCTGTAAAAAACTCTGGCCAGACCCCGTGGCGCAAGTGCGATCAATTTTTCCGCCAGTTCGATAGCCGGAGCATTGCTAAGCCCCAGCAGGGTAGAGTGATCGAGTTTTTTTAATTGCCGCCGCAGCGCGCGGTTAATATATGGGTGGCAGTGCCCATGCAGCGTAACCCAGAGCGACGACACGCCGTCAAAATATTTTTTGCCGTTTACGTCGTACAGATAATTGCCGCGCGCACGGTCAATGACGACGATGTCGTCGTTTTCCCATTCCTGCATCTGGGTAAAAGGATGCCAGATATATTTTTTGTCCTTTTCAGAATAATTCATTTAGATTTTCCGCCTGCGCCGGCAGTTGATTATATACCTTTTTCCAGATTTCCGGCGACTCCATACAGAGATAAACCGGCAGGTGTGGCGAGATAGCCGCGATTTGGCGAAGCATGTGCTGATAGATTTTTACGCGCAGCGGTTCGGGATAACGCATTTTTTTATCACGCCCGGGGAATAATTCGCCGTACACAATAGTGGACGCCGGAAATTTTTGTTCGATGATCGGCTTCAAGGCTGGTGTGAAACGAAATGTGCCCAGAGATACCCAGGCGATTTTTTCCGGCGGTATATTTTGTTGTATTAAATCCAATACAGTTTGATATTTTTCCGCCCAGTCCGCGCTGTAAATGATCGGGTCAAAATGCAGAGCTACCCGATAACCGTATTCTGCGGCAGTCCGGGCGGCGCGTATTCTTTCCCGCAACGGCGCGGCGTCGTGTTCGTCGCTGTCAATAAGACTTTGCGGATTGACCGACCAGGAGAAAACGAGCTGCTTTTGCAGATGCAAACTAGTCTCCCCTTGCCAAGGGGAGATGTCCGCAGGACAGAGGGGTGCTGATTTAGTTTTCAGTTCCAGCGTGATATCCGGCGAGATCGCGCAAATTTGCGGCGCATAGGTATGCACAAATCGGGTCTGCGTTTCCAGCGCCAGACTATCGGTGAACTCGCCGGTGCCGAGACGGATTCTGCCTTTGACTTTGCCGCGTATTTCCGCCAGCATCTCATCGAGATTGACATAAATCGTGTAATAAGGATTGTTGCTGTAACTTTGCAGAAAACAATAAGTGCAATCGTAAGGACACCCGACCGCGATATTGAGCGTGTGGTAATTGCAGCAAATATGTTCTTTGGTGCCCGGACATTTCTCCAGAAAACGTCCGCGCTGTCTGGCCAAAACCAGCGGCTGATTTTGTTTGATGAAAATGGTTTTTTTATTCTGCCGGATCAGCGCGCGCAGATCAGCGATGATTTTGGTCTGCACGCCGGAAAATTTTTGCAGAATAGTCTGCGTGTACGGCAGTTCGGCGACTTCTTTTTCTATATAAATTATTTCCGGCCGCACGGCTGCCACTCTCCGGCTTTGATGAGCGCGCTGGCTTCAGGGAAACGCCGCTTAAATAAACTTTGCAGAAAGTTTTTACGATTGGTCTGGTCTGCGCTGGTTAACACTTCGTTTACGGAAATATTTTCCCGCCGTGTGATTTCGTAAATATAAGTCCAGCTGATCCGCCGCTGGGAATAAGTGAGCCGCAATTCCGCACTGATTTTTCCCAGTGCTTCTTCCTCTACGACCGTGAATTTAGACATCGAGAAAAGACTGCATTATCGGATTGAGTTTGTCGTATTCGAGCAAAAAAGCGTCGTGGCCGGCTTTGGATTCTATTTTGTACGAAAGAATATATTTTTTGTTTTTCTGAAAAGATTCAATCAATTCCGCGGACTGATATTCGGGGAAAAGCCAGTCCGAAGAAAAATAAAGAAAAAGCGTCTTGGCCTGAATGCGCCGGACGGCCGCGTCGAGGCTGCGGAAACCGCGCGTCAGATCAAAAAGGTCCATCGCTTTGCTCAAATAAATATACGAGTTGGCGTCAAATCTCTGCATAAATTTTTCGCCCTGATGATCGAGATAATTTTCCACCTGAAATTTTTCTTGAAAACTGAATAAATTTTTGCGGTTGACGCGCTCGCGGCCAAATTTATTTTGCATACCTTCTTCGGAGAGATAAGTGATATGCGCGACCATGCGCGCCAGGCCGAGGCCTTTGATTTTTTCCGGCGCGCCGTAATAATTGCCGTTTTTCCAGCTCGGGTCGATCGTGATCGCGTGGCGGCCGATTTTGTTGAAAGCGATAGCCTGCGAGGAGAGTTTGTGCGTCGTGGAAATAACGATCAGATGATCCATAAACCGCGGATAGCGCACGCCCCATTCCAGAGTCTGCATACCGCCGATCGAGCCGCCGGCCACGGCTTTGAGCTTAGGCAGACCGAAATGTTTGGCGACGAGCTGATACTGCGCGTCGACCATATCGCGGACTGTGATGAGCGGAAAATCCAGGCCGTAAGGTTTTTGTGTCCGCGGATTGAGCGAGCTGGGGCCGGTCGAGCCGGAACAACCGCCGAGAATGTTGGAGCAAATAATGAAATGCTTATTTGTGTCAAAAGGCTTGCCCGGACCGACCACCGGGTCCCACCAGCCGGTCGATTTTTTTTCGCCGGCTAATTTGCCGGCCACATGCGCATTGCCAGTGAGCGCGTGGCAGATCAGGATCGCGTTGTCCCGCTTGGGCGTCAAGCGGCCGTAAGTTTCATAAATCAGCGTGATCGGCCCGAGTTTTTGGCCGCTTTCCAGGCGGAATTTTTTTTTCTGCGCAAAAGTGAATTTACCCTGCCGAATATTCAGGCGTTTGACATCGTCCATAAATTATTTTTTAAGCGCTTTGCTTAAAAGCAAATTGGTCGCAGCCAAACATTTTTGAGTTTCATTAGTGCCCAAAAAACACGCGCCCTGTTTGTAAACGCCGAGCTCTTTGCAGGTGTTTACGCAGGGGCAATTGTCATTGGTCGGCACGCTGCCGATAGCGGTAAGATTTTGCTGCACTTTGGTCAAACCTTTGCGCGGCGGCAGCGGCACAGTTTTGACGATTGGTTCCATGCGCGTATTTTACACTATTTGCGGAGATTTTTGTTGCTTAAAAAATCCTGATACGTCTGCCGCAGGCCGGTTTCCAAATCGATTTTATATTTCCAGCCCAGAGCGGACAATTTGCCGACGTCGAGCAATTTGCGCGGCGTGCCGTCCGGTTTAGTTTTATCCCAGAGTATAACTCCGGAAAACCCAACGACTTTGGCAATGCGTTCGGCTAATTCTTTAATAGTCAGGTCTGTGCCGGCGCCGATATTAAGCTGTTCCGCGGCGGAATAATTTTGCAGGAGAAAATAACAGGCATCGGCCAGATCGTCGACATGCAAAAACTCGCGCCTTGGACTGCCGCTGCCCCAGCAGACAACTTCCGGCGCCTTGTTGATTTTAGCCTCGTGAAAACGGCGGATCAATCCGGGAATAACATGCGAGTGTTCGGGGTGATAATTGTCATTCGTGCCGTACAGATTGGTCGGCATGGCGGAAATAAAATCACAGCCGTATTGTTTGCGGTAAAGCTGGCACAGCATAATGCCGGCGATCTTGGCCAGCGCGTAACCTGCATTGGTTTTTTCTAATTGACCGGTCAATAAATATTCTTCTTTGATCGGCTGGGCGCAGTCGCGCGGATAAATGCACGAAGAGCCAAGGAAAAGCAATTTTTTGACGCCGGTTTTCCAGGAATTGTAAATAATATTGTTTTGGATAGTCAGATTTTCGTAAAGAAAATCCGCCGAAAAATCGTCATTGGCTTTGATGCCGCCGACTTTGGCCGCGGCATCGATGACATATTCCGGTTTTTCCCGTCTGAAAAAATCCGCAACCGCTTTTTGGTCGAGCAAGTCCAATGTCCGGCGGTCAGCGGTCAGGATATTTTCACAGCCGGCTTTTTGCAGACGGCGTACTAAGCCAGAACCAACCATGCCTTTGTGTCCGGCGACAAAAATCTTACTTGTTTTTAGCATGAATTTCTGCCCAATCAGCCTGTGTCATGATTTTGACCAGCTCGGCAAATTTTACTTTTGGCTCCCAGCCCAGTTGTTTTTTGGCCTTGGCCGGATTGCCCAGTAATTGCTCCACTTCCGTCGGACGGAAATAACGCGGATCGATCTTGATCAGTGTCCGTCCGGTTTTTTGATCCTGGCCGATTTCGTCCACGCCTTGTCCCGACCAGACTATGGCCAGGTCCAGCTCGGCAAAAGATTTTTCGATAAATTCGCGCACCGTATGCATTTCGCCGGTGGCCACCACATAATCGTCGGGCTTGGACTGCTGCAACATCAACTGCATCATCTCGGTGTATTCCGGCGCATAGCCCCAGTCGCGGCGGGAATCAAGATTGCCCATATAGAGACAGTCCTGCAGACCGGCCTTGATGCGAGCGGCAGCCATAGTGATCTTGCGCGTAACAAACGTCTCGCCGCGGCGCGGAGACTCGTGATTAAACAATATGCCGTTGGAGGCGTGCAGGCCGTAAGCCTCGCGGTAATTGACCACGATCCAGTAAGCGTAGAGTTTGGCCGCGGCGTACGGACTGCGCGGATAAAACGGCGTTTTCTCCGACTGCGGCGTCTCCTGCACCAGACCGTACAGCTCGCTGGTCGAAGCCTGATAGAAGCGCGTTTTGTCTTTCAATCCGGCTTCTTTGATCGCGTCGAGAAAACGCAGCGTGCCGACGCCGTCGACCTGCGCCGTGTATTCCGGCACTTCAAAAGAGACCTGCACATGCGACTGCGCGCCGAGATTATAAATTTCGTCCGGCGCGATTTTTTCCAGCAGACGATTGATGTTGCTGCTGTCCGTCAAATCGCCGTAATGCAAAAATAAACTAACATTTTTGTTGTGTTGATCTTTGTAGAGATGATCGATGCGTTTGGTATTAAATGAACTGCTGCGGCGGATTATGCCGTGTACCGCATAGCCCTTGGCCAGCAGTTGCTCAGCCAAATAAGAGCCGTCCTGCCCGGTAATGCCGGTGATCAGGGCTGTTTTGACCATTTAAAACTCCTTTTAAGTCGTTAGCGTTGACGTATCTTAACACATATTGTTATGATTTTTTAATGCTCAAAATTGTCCAATTGCGAAAAAATAAGCTCAGGTAAAAAAATGCCGGAATTATTGCATAAAATAAAACGTAAAATTGCCAGGATCGGTTTGGACCCCGAGTGGGATACTATCATCAAGCCGCGCACGGGCTGGTTTGATATTAATTTGCGCGAAGTCTGGCGTTACCGCGATCTGATCAAGATTTTTGTTTACCGCGATTTTGTCGTGTATTATAAACAGACGATTTTGGGTCCGCTCTGGTGGCTGATCCAGCCGCTGTTTACTTCCGGCATGTTCACGCTGATCTTTGGCGCGATCGCCGGTTTGCCGACCGACGGCGTTCCGACTATTCTCTTTTATCTGTCCGGTGTGGTCTGCTGGAGTTATTTTTCCGACTGTCTGCTGACTACGTCCAATACTTTTACGGCTAATGCGGCGATTTTCGGCAAAGTGTATTTTCCGCGGCTGGTTGTGCCGGTCTCCACAGTTTTGAGCGGCTTGATCAAATTTGCCATTCAATTCGCGTTGTTTTTGGTGATTTATTTAATCTATTTGCTGCAGGGTGCGGCGGTGCAGCCCAGTTTTTTAATTCTCGCGCTGCCGCTGCTGCTGGCGCAAATGGCGGCTCTGGCGCTGGGTTTGGGCATTATCGCTTCTTCGCTGACGACCAAGTACCGCGATTTGGCGCTGGCTATGACTTTTTTTGTACAGTTGATGATGTACGCCACGCCAGTGGTTTATCCGCTTTCTATGTTGCCGGAAAAATGGCGGCCGCTGGCCATGCTCAACCCCATGGCGCCGGTCATTGAATTTTTCCGTCTGGCTTTTTTGGGCGCAGGCAGCATTGATTTCTGGACGGCATTGTGGAGCGTAGGTTTCACGCTGTTGATTTTATTTTTGGGCGTGATTTTTTTCAGCAGAGTTGAAAAAAGTTTCATGGACACTGTCTAGCGATGCGGCAGAGAAAATCTTGGAATTTTCCCTTTATGGACTGTAGCGGCGTATCTGGCTGGCATAGCCAGCCAGATACAAAAAAAAGAAAGTATTTTTTAGCAAAGGAAAATTCCAAAATTTTTTTGTTTGTGCTCGGCACGCGTCCGGAAGCGATAAAACTGGCGCCGCTGATCAGGACTATGGCGCAGACCGCTGGTTTCCAGCCTGTTGTTTGCGCGACCGGCCAGCACAAAGAAATGCTGGCGCAGGCGCTGAAATTTTTTCAAATCAAGCCGCAATTTAACCTAAAAATTATGCGCCGCAATCAAACTTTGTCCGGACTGACGGCGCGGCTGCTGTCCAAATTGGATAAAGTAATCAATAAATCCCGTCCGGATTGTCTAATGGTGCAGGGCGACACAACCACCGCGCTAGCCGGAGCGCTAGCCGGCTATTATCACAAAATCCCTGTCGCGCATGTCGAGGCCGGTTTGCGCAGCGGCGATAAACACGCGCCGTACCCTGAGGAGTTGAATCGTATTTTGATCAGCCGTTTGGCGGATTATCATTTTGCGCCGACGCAAGCCGCGGCAGCCAATCTTAAAAAAGAGGGCGTGACTAAAAATATTTTGGTCTCCGGCAACACTGTGCTCGACGCTTTATTTTGGAGTCTGCGAAAAATAAAAGAAAATCCCCGAACTTACGAAAAGTATTTCGCTTTTTTGGCTAAAAACAAAAAAATAATTTTAGTTACCGGCCACCGCCGCGAGAGTTTTGGCCGGCAATTTGAGAATATTTGTCTGGCTTTGAGAGATTTGGCGAGGCGAAACAAAGACGCGCAAATAGTTTATCCCGTGCATCTTAATCCTCAAGTGCAAAAGCCAGTGGCTAAAATCTTGAAAAAGATACCGAATGTTCATTTGCTGAAACCGTTGGCTTATCCGTACCTGCTCTGGCTGCTGGATAAATGTTATTTGGCGCTGACGGACAGCGGCGGTCTGCAGGAAGAAGCGCCGAGTCTTGGCAAGCCGGTGCTGGTGCTGCGCAAAGTTACGGAGCGGCTGGAAGGATTGAAAACCGGCGGCGCTCAACTGGTCGGCACAGACCGAAAAAATATTGTCCGTCAAGTGGAAAAATTATTGACCAACAAAAAAGCTTATAAAAAAATGGCTAGCGCCGGAAATCCGTACGGCGACGGCCGGGCGGTGTTTAAGATATTAAACGCGCTGTTTTACAAAAAACGTGTTTAATTATAAAATTCACCTCAAGCCCAGTTAGCTAATCATAGCCGCACAGCGGCTATGATTTCATGTAGCGTTATGTAGGTATTGTTATTTTGTAATTATTATAGTAATAGTAACGACTGTATTTTTGCCCAGTTAGCTAACCATACCCGCTACGCTGCTATGGTTTCATGTAACGTTATATAGGTATTGTTATTTTGTAACGAAATGATAGATAATAGCAACTGTATTCCTGCCCAGTTAGCTAATCATAGCCGCTGTGCGGCTATGATTTCATGTGACGTTATGTAGGTATTGTTATTTTGTAACGAAATGATAGATAATAGCAACTGTATTCCTGCCCAGTTAGCTCAGTTGGTAGAGCAGAGGACTGAAAATCCTTGTGTCCGTGGTTCAATTCCGCGACTGGGCACCATTGCGAAGTGAAATGAATATCATTAATAATATTGCCATAGTTGATACTTCCCCTGCGCCGGTAAATTCGGCGGCGGAGGTTTTGCAAATCGTGGTTGACGCGCAGGCCGCCGGCGCGCAAAAGGCGATTTTTTCTGCGGAAATTTTCGCGCCAAGATTTTTTGACTTGCGCAGCGGACTAGCCGGCGAAATTATGCAAAAATTTGTAAATTACGGTTTGACCGCCGCGATTGTCGGTGATTTTAGCCGGTATACTGGCCGGGCCTGGCAGGACTTGATCCGCGAGTCCAATAAAGGACAGCAATTATTTTTCGCCGCCACGCAAGAAGAGGCGCTGAAAAAATTAGCCAGCAGATAAAAACCGGTTGATTTTCCGACTGAACTGGGTGAAAATAATCTGCCAGTTTTGCCGGGATAGCGAACAGCCGCGGTTGCGGCTGTTTCCTGTTCATGATATAGGTATGGTTATTTTGTAAGTGTGTGCTGGATAATAATGATTGTATTCTTGCCGGGATAGCTCAGCAGGTAGAGCAGCTGATTTGTAATCAGCGGGTCGCGGGTTCAATTCCTGTTCCCGGCTCCAGAAACAGAACAATTGTTTTTAAAATCGCTTCAAAAACTCAAAATCAAAATAACGGACGCAGGCCGGGATAGTTTTTAGCGGGTGTCAAACCTTTACTGGCTTTGCTATAATTAAATTCATGAAAAGATTGAAGCTTTATTTAGACACATCAGTGATTAGTTACTTAGACCAGCAGGATGCTCTGGAACGCATGACGGAAACACATAAACTCTGGGATAAAATAAAAGCAGAGGAATTTGCAGTTGTTCTGTCCGATGTGACTGTAAGAGAAATAAACAATTGTCCAGAAAATAAAAAAGCTGTGTTGTTGGCTTATTTGAAACAAATAAAATATGAAACAGTTGTGGCCAATGATAAGGCTATGGAGGTGGCAGAGCGTTTTGTTGACCTCAAGGTGTTGAAACAAAAAAGTTTTGATGACTGCCAGCATATCGCTGTGGCAATAATCAGTGGTTGTGATGTGATTGTGTCTTGGAATTTTAAGCATATTGTCAATCATAAAACTATTGCAGGTGTTAAAGCAGTAACAGCATTGGAGGGTTATAATGATATTTTAATTTATGACCCGTCTGTTTTGGTTGGAGGTGTGGATTAATGATACATGATGTCCCAAGACCTAAAATAAGTCCTAAATTTACCATAGAAGATATTCATAAACTCCGTGAATGGAATTATGAAAGATTAAAAGACGCAACGCCGGAAGAACGCTTGGCGGATAGTCGTGAAGAAATTGAAAAGTTTAACGCCGCGCTGTTGGCAATCCCGGCATTGTAATCGGCTGATTGTGGGTTCAAATATGTTGCGCAAAATAAATGAAAACGAAACCGCGCGGTACAACGCCTTTGTCGCGCAGGCCGCGCAGGGACATTTCATGCAGACGACTTACTGGCGCGATTTGAAATGCGCTTTTGGCTGGCAGGATGCCGGACAGTATATTCTGGAAAAAGACGGCCAAATAATTGCCGGTTTTTCGCTTCTGCTGCGCGCCAAATTTGGTCTAAAAATTCTCTATGCGCCGCGCGGTGCGCTGTGGGATATCGCAGATGAGGCGGTCACGGCAGAAACTTTGAATTTTCTGAAAGATTTGGCTAAAAAACAGCGCGCTTTTTTTATCCGTATTTCGCCAGATTATCTGGAAACGGACACAACAGCCAGGCAAATATTAACCAAGCATAATTTTCACTTTTCTAGAAAACAATTGCAGACCAAAGCCACTATGCTTGTTAATTTACAGTGTTCCGAAGATGAATTATTGGCCTCATTTCACGAAAAAACTCGTTATAATATCCGTCTGGCCGAACGCAAAGGCGTGACGGTAGGTGAATTGCAAAATGAGGCGGAACTTCAGGATTTTTACCGCATAATGGAGCAAATGGCCGCGCGGCAGGATTATAATTTGCAATCTTACGATTATTATAAGTACATCTGGCAAAGATTGCCCATCGCTAAAATTTATCTGGCCAAATACGACCGCAAAATTATCGGCGGCGTGGTGGTTTTTTCATTCAAGGATACGGCTTATTATATGTACGGCGGCTTTGACAGCGAGTACCGCAAGGTGATGGGCAATTATCTTATTCACCGGGAAATAATGCGGCAGGGTCAGGCCGCTGGATTGAAATATTATGACCTGCAGGGTGTGCCGTTAAGCAAAGACGAAAATCACCCGATGCACGGTTTTTACCGTTTCAAAAAAGGCTTCAACGGACAAGAAGTGGAGTTTATTGGCGAGTATGACTTTGCGCCGCTGGGCTGGCCGTATCAGCTCTGGCAAAATTGGCCTTTTGACCGGCGGCAATATTTACAGTAGTTAATATTCCCGGCGACGATTTTTTAAAAATCGATCAGCTCACGTACTTTAATGTTTAAAGTTTCACAGAGTTTCATCAATTGAAGCAAAGAAATATTAGCCGTACCTTTGATCATTCGATAGTAATAATAAATGCTGATGCCGGAAGTGTAAGCCAAACTTTCTTTAGTGGGGAAACCTTTGGCTGTTCGGAATTTCTCGATCCGCTTGCCTAGCCGTTTAAATTTAGGGTTGATAATTTCCCAATAACGTTCTTTTGGCGTTCTTTCCATGATAGCCCATCCTTAATCCTACTTAATTGAGTAAGTTGCTTGACATCTTATAAACAGCGGCTTATAATTAACCTACTCAATTGAGTAAGTTAATTTTAAGTAACAAATATCTAAGGGGGTATGTATATGGCGCGTTACAAATATAACCTGCCGGACGGAGAGACAGCGGTTGCCGGCGGGACACCAACAACGAGTACGGGACTAGCTGAAACGGCTGAAAATAAAACGCAGAATTATTTATCCGGCCATGAAGCTTACGCGGCGGATTACAATCAAACAGTAGCAAATCTTAAAAAAGAATATGAACACAGGTTAGCTCCTGAAATATCCGGCACAAACACTAGTCAGGATACCGCGAAAGCGGTGGCTGCAAATACAAAGACGAATCTGGATCTGCTGAGGGATGCGGTATCCGGACAGACCAGGATAGAAGCCAGCCAGATCACGACTTTGCGTGATGCGACAATTGGTCTGGTCAACTATAACAACAGCGCTGTTTTTCCCTGGGGTGAAAATATATCAGCCCTGTCTACCAAACTTAGAGCTAAGCATCTGGAAGAAGTGCGGCAGGTCATAGACGACGCGCTAAATAACGCGCGCTGTGTGGGCGGCTGCACATCGACTTGCGGGAGAGTCTGCGGCAATGACTGTGTGGCGGACTGCAAAGCCAGCTGCGGCGCGGCCAGCTGTACCAGCGAGTGCGGCGTGGCCTGTGCCACAACCTGCGGAGACGGGTGTAAAGAAGTTTGCGGTAAAACGTGCGCGTCATCTTGCGATGACGGATGTATAGGTTCTTGCGGGACTATATGCGCGGATGCCTGTGGTTCGGTTTGCGCTACAGGCTGCGGCATAGCGTGCGCATCTACTTGCGGAGACGGGTGTAAAGACGTTTGTGGGACTACTTGTGCCACTGCCTGTGGAACGGCTTGCACGGATGGCTGCGGCGCAGCGTGTGCAACAACTTGTGGCGACGGCTGTAAAGATGCCTGCGGTGCGATTTGCTCATCTGCCTGTGGAACGGCTTGTACGGACGGTTGCGGCACAGCATGTGCGACAACCTGCGGTGACGGTTGTAAAAATGTTTGCGGTACTATCTGCACGACTGCTTGTGGCGACAGCTGTACAGGTAATTGTGGCAGTGTTTGTGCTGCTGATTGCGGCGCAATCTGTACAAGTGGTTGCGGCTCTGCTTGTGCGGCTTGCGGTTCAGCTTGTCAGTTTAATACCTGTAGTAATACTTGTAATGCTACAAATTACCATTATTGTAAAGATGGTTGCGGAAAATCTTGTGGTGGTCATGCCAAAACAAATATAGGAAGTTGTTTAGGAACTTGCGGCGCTGGCTGCGGTAGCGGTTGTGCTAGTTGTACTGATACATGTAACAATACTTGCGGCGGCGGTTGTGTAGACGTTTGTAGTGTTTGTGGCACAAGCTGTGCGTCTGCTTGCGGTAGCGCTTGTGGCAGTGCTTGTGGCGCAGCTTGTATGTTTGCTTGCGGCACAATCTGCGCGGATGGCTGCGGACAAAAATGCGCGTCCACCTGTGGTGACGGGTGTAAAGAAGTTTGCGGGGCTACCTGTGCCACTGCCTGTGGAACGGCTTGTACAGACGGCTGCGGACAAAAATGCGCGTCCACCTGCGGAGACGGGTGTAAAGATGTTTGCGGTACTACCTGTGCCATTGCTTGCGGCTCGGCTTGTACAGACGGCTGCGGACAAAAATGCGCGTCCACTTGCGGCGATGGCTGTAGAGGAGCTTGCGGCGAAGCCTGTAAGTCTGCCTGTGGAACGGCTTGTACAGACGGCTGCGGGGCGGCCTGCACCTCTGCTTGTGACGAGAACTGTACAAACGACTGCAGCGGGATTTGCGCGTCCACCTGCGGAGATGGTTGTGCCGGCAGCTGCGGCAAGGCTTGTGCTTTGGGCTGCGGGGTGAGCTGCGCGGTGGGCTGTTCGCAGACCTGCGATGCGGCGTGTAATATAAATTGTAATACAGACTGCCGGAATAATTGTTATGACGGCTGTGTCAGCAGTTGTTTTAATGGCTGTGCGGAAACAAGCCGATATGAACCCTATCCGTCTGTTGTAAAAACTCCGGGCAGTAAAGCCAATCGCGCGGCGGGGACGTAGGTATGAAAACTCTCGCTGTGCTGACCCGCGATGATATACGCAGTCTGGAGATTGCCATAAATAAAACAACCTGCGCTCAACAAGCGCTGCGCGCGAACGCTATACCTGCGAACGCGCCAAAAACCGCGGCGGATAGATTTTTCCGCGAGGCGATCTTTGCGTATGCGGACGCGCAATATTTGCAGGGGTATTTCTGGCGGGATCTGGCGCGGCGGTACGGAGTGGAGCAAAAATATATGGACAGGCTACATGTGGATTTTAATACGAACAAGTTGCTTATGAATGAATAGTTGGATTATTGCGCCGGAAATATTTTGTCGGACAATGTAAAACAAAGGGAGAACATGTTGTGTCGCTTCGACGCAGCTCAGCGACCGGTTGTTGTGATGCGCGAGGGCGAATATTTTGCCGGAGTAAAAAGGGCTTTAACAAGCGGATAATACGGAATGAAAAATATAGACTAACAAATTATGTTTACAGGAAGCAAAAGCAAAAGCGCCTAACCTGTAGAGCGGAGAAATTTAGTAAATCACAGAGTTGCGCGCTGGAGGCGAACAGAAAAAATATAAGTTGCTGTACCAGAGCTTTTGCGGTTAAGAAGTTCTGGCCAGTTGCGGGTGCAGGGCGGCTTTGGAGTCCGGCGGGCATTTTCTTTGGATACTTTCTTTTTTGCTCGTGAAAAAGAAAGTATCAATTAAGGCAGAAAAGGAATAGTTTATGATACCAGCTATCAAGAATTATGAGGGATTGAGTGTTACGTTCCAGGTAACGGAGGATTGTAATTTAAGGTGTAAGTATTGTTATGAAGTGGATAAGAAGCCCGGAGATTTGCCATTTGAATATGCCAAAAAGTTTGTAGACATAATCTTAGAGGATGAAGACCCGATCAACGCCAAAGGCACGGATAGCGAGTGGATACTCCAACAAGGATTAATAATAGATTTTATCGGCGGAGACGCATTAATGACGCCGGAATTGCTGGATAAAATACTGACGTATTATCAGTACAAGGCAATAACAATGAATCACAAATGGGCGTACCGCTGGAGAGCCTCTATTTCCAGCAATGGGACATTGTTTGAAGACCAGAAAGTAAGGGATTTTATGATGAAGTATAAAGATAATCTTTCGATAGGCGTATCGGTAGATGGTTGTCCGGAGATACACGATAAGAACCGCATACATAAAGACGGCCGGGGGACAATGAAAGATATACAGAAATGGTGGGATTGGTATTTGGAGTGGCACGGAATAGATAGCGTGGCGACCAAAGCTACGTGTAATAAAGATATGATACCTTATTTAGCCAAATCGATAAAATTCTTGCATGAGGAGATGAGATTAAAGCATATAAACATAAACTTTATCTTTGAGGATATGCACTTAACAGAGGACGACCTAAAACAACTAGACGAGGAAATGGAGAAGTCTACAACGTACATATTGGAGCACAGAAACGATTTACATGTAAGTATGTTCGATAAAGGCTTTGGCATAGGCGAGCCGCTGAAAGACCCGGACAAGGGTTGGTGCGGCTCAGGATCAATGCCGTGCCTGAGTATCAACGGCAAGATATACCCGTGTTTCAGATTTAGCCCGAACACGATGCACAGCAGGAAGTTAGATTTTTATGTAGGGGACATTTGGAATGGACTAAACCATAAAGAACGGTTTGAGATAGTCCGAAGTCAGACTAGAAAGAAAATTTCTCCTGAAAAATGTCTGACCTGTAATGTAGAGTCCACCTGCGCGTGGTGTATAGGTGGAGCATTCGCGGAGAAGGGGGAATTTTACCGGCAGACGAATATTTGCGAGGTGCACAAACTGCAGAGCAAGTGGAGCAGGAGATACTGGGAGGAGTACGATAAATTAGAGGGCACTAAGTCTTTCGACGAAAACGGGAAAGTGATTTTGTGATTTAGTCCGGCAAATATATTTACCCTCGCGAACACGGCATAGCACTGAAGGTTACGTTCGCTACGGGTAAAATATTTGCCGGACTGAATTTGGTGAATATTTAGCAGAGCGAATATTTTGCCGTAAGCGCGTCTGGCTCGAACTTAACAAGCAAAGCGAAGTTAAGTGAGAGTCCACCACGCGCGGCGGTAAAGATATTCGCTCTGCGGAAGGGACGGAGTGTTTAGGTAAAGTCGCTTCGACGGTTCGACATCTCGACTTCGCTCCCTTCGGGGCTACGCTCGATGACCGCAAGCTCACCGTCCCAAGCTCAGCGACCGGTTGTTGCGATGCGCTGGCAAAGGTATTTGCCGGACGTGAATGGCCTCCCCTTGGCAAGGGGAGGCGGCTAAAAATTTGCCACAGGCAAATTTTTGGCGGAGGGGTGTTTTGCGGAGCAAAACATTGGTTCATGTAAGGTTATTATACGAGGAACAAAAAATAAAAAGGAGGAAAAATTATGACAAAGAGCAATAACGAGGAAGCAAAAGAGACGAAGCCGGAGGTGTGCCCGATCTGCGGGAAAGTGCATCCGCAAAGAGAGGACTTGAATATTAAAGCGACACGGGACGAGGTAGAGAGCTTGATACTCATAAACAACCGGGTAAATGTGGCGGAGCAGGCGGCGCGTCCGACGGCCTTGCAGCAGGGGGTTACGCAGGAGCAGGTGCAGGTGTTCGTGAATGCGGCGCTCAATGCTAAGGCAGAGGCCATGAATTTACAGCGGCAATGGTGGAATGAAATATTCGCCAAGTATCCGCAATTACCGAGAGACAAAAATGTGTTTGTGGATTTTGATACTTGTGATTTCTACTTGAACTTAACGAGCAGCTAGGCTGCGAAGTTAAGTGAAAGTCACAAGCCGCTGAAAGCGGCGAAGTGCTAGTGCAAATAGAGCGATAGCGAAGTTACTTGTTGCTCTCACTTCACTTCGCTAACGCTTGTGAAGTTCGAGGCGGTCGCAAGGCCGCTGGAAGCGGCGAAGTGTTAGGACAGATAGCGCAGTGATAAAACAACCATTGTATGAAACTGTTAATAAAGAATTAGGGGATTATCCCCCTGAGTATTTTTGTGAGCGATTGAGAATTTGCAGTGTGTCGCTGCAAGTAACCGAAAAATGCACGAATCACTGCCGGCATTGCGCTAATTACGGTTCTCCGCAAAACACAGCCAGTTTAGATTTTGCTGTAATTAAAAAAGTTATCGTTGAAATGCTTGAGCAAAAATATTCTCTGCTCTTACTTTGGGGCGGTGAGCCTTTTTTGTATAAGTATTTTTATGAGACTATAAAATTTGCCTTTGCTAGCGGGATAAAAGATATTGGCGTAAATACCAATTGTTTTTGGGCTGTGTCAGAAAAAGCTGTGGAGGGATTTATAAAAAAAGTAGCATCTTGGCAGAACAATGACCAAAGGCTTACCTTGTCGATTAGTTGTGATAGATTTCATCAAGAGCAAGAAGCAAGCACGCCTGTAAAAAATATTGTAAATCTAATAGCTGTGTTGGAAAGAGAGGGGCTTGATTATGATATACAGTCAATATACACCGAGAACGATACTGTTTTTGAATCAGTCTTAACAGCTCTGCGGGAAAGAAATGTGCCTGTGGATAATGTTAAAAAACGCCGAAGAGTTCTTCCTTTGGAATACATTGGCCGCGCGGCACAATTATCTCATAAGACTGATTTTGCAGCGGAATATAACTGCGCTTTTTTAAATAAAAATCCAGAAATATTGCTTTTTGTTACGGCTGGCGGGCAAGCTGTTTTTGCTGAAAATTTTGTGGGAGATAAGCTGCTGCCTTTTGGCAATATCAAAAATCAATCGCTGGCCGATATCGAAAACGAAATGAATTCTTGCAAGATCTTAAAATTGATCCGCCTCTGGCCGAAAAAATTCTTCTTTTACCCGTTTCGTAAATATTTAGATTTACAGGATTTTTGCTGCGACTTATCCGATGGTAAAATTAAAAATGCGTTTTATGTACGGGATAAAGTGACGGAAATATTACAAATTAAAGAAAAACAATTCGACATGTCAGACAAACTGCAAGCTGCCAGACGAATATACAGCGGTGTGAATGAGCTGCCGGAACAAGAGTGTCTGGATATTATTGAGCGTTACGGTGATCTTTCCGATGTTTTTTATCTGCGGGAATTAAACGGAAAAATTACCACTGAGCAAAAAATTCAAACAATTTTAGCCACAACATTTTCTATGAGCGGAAATCAAATATAAACACAGACTGCTTATAATCCGCCTGTCCAGTGGTGTCCGGCACGGTTTTCTAGGTGCGGCCGGCGATCTCCAGTTTTTTGCGGAAGCGTGTTACCAGAGCCATCGGCAGGTGAATAAAATGGTCATTGCGGCGTGATTTTCTCGCTGGGATAACGCCGGACAAAATGTTAAGATTTCCGCTGTATGCAAATAGACCTGATCCGCAATTTTTCGATTATTGCCCATATCGACCACGGTAAATCCACGCTGGCCGACCGTCTGCTGGAACTGACCGGCGCGGTGTCCGCGCGGGACATGCGCGCCCAACTGCTGGACTCTATGGACATCGAACGCGAACGCGGCATCACGATCAAGCTCAACAACGCGCGTTTGAGTTATCAGGCTTTGGACGGCAAAGTTTATGAATTAAATCTGATCGACACGCCCGGCCATGTGGATTTTAGTTATGAAGTGTCGCGTTCGCTGGCGGCCTGCGAGGGCGCGCTGCTGGTCGTGGACGCTTCGCAAGGCATCGAGGCGCAGACGCTGGCCAATGTCGGTCTGGCGCGCGAACTGGGCTTGCAAATAATTCCGGTGATCAACAAGATCGACTTGCCGGCCGCCGATGTAAATATGGCGCAGGAAGAATTGCTCGATGTCCTGGGTATAGACCCCGATGAATGTATTTTGGCTTCGGCCAAAGAAGGCCTCGGCATACAGGATATTTTGGAAGCGATAGTGCGGCGCATACCCTGTCCGCAAAACAATAACAAGCCCCTGCAGGCGCTGATTTTTGATTCTTATTTTGACGAGTACCGCGGCGTGGTCGCGCAGATCCGGATCAAAGAAGGCCGGATGCGCAAAGGCATGAAAATGCAGACTATGCAGACCGGCCAAGAACATGAAGTGCTGGAACTCGGCGTCAAAACTCCGGCGCTGAAACCGGTGGACGAGCTGTCGACCGGCGAGGTGGGTTATGTCATTGCCAATATCAAGGCCATTGAAGACGCGACTGTCGGCGATACTATTACCGACGCTTCCGCTCCGGCCGCCGAGCCATTGCCCGGCTACAAACCGGCCAAGTCCATGGTTTTTTGCGGACTTTTTCCGGTGGACGGCGAGCAATTTGAGGCTTTGCGCGAAGCCCTGGGCAAGATGAAACTCAATGACGCGGCGCTGCAATACGAGCCGGAAACTTCGACCGCGCTGGGTTTTGGTTTTCGCTGCGGTTTTTTGGGTTTGCTGCATATGGAAATAGTGCAGGAGAGACTGGAGCGCGAGTATGATCTCAATCTACTGGCCACCACGCCTGCGGTGGAAGTGGAAGTTGTCAAAACCAACCGCGAAATAGAATTGATCGATTCTCCGGCCAAACTGCCGCCGGTCTCCAGCATCGAGGCTATCCGCGAGCCTTTGGTCAAAGCGGTAATCATCACGCCCAACACTTACACTGGCGCGATCATGGAGCTGTGCCAGAAACGCCGCGGAATATTTCGCGATATGGAATATCTGGACAAGACGCGCGTGCGCCTAAATTACGAACTGCCGCTTATCGAAATAGTCACCGATTTTTTCAATAAATTAAAATCTGTCTCGCAGGGTTACGCTTCTTTTGACTATGAGTTTATCGAATTTCGCGAGTCGGACATGATCAAGCTGGATATTTTGCTCAACGGCGAGCCGGTGGACGCGCTGGCGGTCATCATTCACCGCTCCACGGCGGAATCCCGCGGCCGCAAACTCTGTGAAAAACTCAAGGAGCTGATCCCCCGGCACATGTTCGAGATACCTATACAAGCGGCGATTGGCGGCAAAGTTATCGCCCGTGAAACTATCCGTGCCAACCGCAAGGACGTTACGGCCAAATGCTACGGCGGTGACGTGACGCGCAAACGCAAACTTCTCGAAAAACAAAAAGAGGGCAAAAAGCGCCTGAAATCCGTCGGTTCTGTGGACATACCGCAGGAAGCGTTTTTGGCGATGCTGAAAATTGAAGAATGATTTTTTAACGCAAATAAAATGATATAATAAGCGCATGAGTAATTTTTTGTATAGCGTGGACGATATCAAATCCCGTGTTGCTGGTGTGGCCGATAAATACGGTATTGGACGGGCTTTTTTGTTCGGTTCTTACGCCAGAGGCGAGGCCACTCCGCAGAGCGACATTGATATTTGCATTGAAAAAGGCCAACTCCGCACCTTGCTGGAATTATCAGGGTTTTATCAGGATTTGGAAAAAACTTTACAGCATAAGGTCGATGTTGTGACTATGGACGGCCTGGATAATAATTTTAAGGCCGAAATAAAAAAAGAATTTGTGCTTATTTATGAATAATTCAAAAGACGCTAGTTTGCTCAAACATATTCTCAAGCATTGCGAGGCGATCATTGCCGCGCAAAAAAGATTTGGCCAGGATTTTGAAGTGTTTGCCAAAGATACAGATTATTTTAATTCTGTTTGTATGAGTTTATTGCAGATTGGTGAATTGGCCAATCATTTATCAGCGGAGTTTCGGACTAAACACAATGTGCTGTCATGGCCGGAGATTATTGGACTGCGTAATGTTGTCGTGCATGGATATGGACAGTTGGACGCCGCTATTGTTTGGGCGACGCTTAATGAGGATGTGCCAAAACTTCTTCAGTATTGTGCTAAATTGCTGTTCTCAAGCGAATAAACAAAGCCAGAAACATTTTTGGCGATGCTGAAAATTGAGGAATGATTTCAAATAATTTTGACGAAAAAATAATTAAAAAATTACTATAATATCCGCCCGGTTTAAGTTATAATCCTTACACAAATTAAGTGGAGGAGATTTTATGCAATTTCTCATTTTGATATTGATCGTTGCGGCGGTGGTCGTTTTGGCTTCGGTCAAGCAGATCAATCAATATGAGCGCGGTCTGCTTTTTTCTTTTGGCCGGTTTACGAAAATTTTGGAACCGGGCTGGCGGCTGGCGCTGCCGGTAATCCAGTCTTTTGAGAAAGTGGACATTCGCACCAAGGCTGTCGATGTGCCGCCGCAGGACGCCATCACACGCGACAATGTTTCGATCAAGATCAACGCCGTGATTTATTACAAAGTTTTTGACGCGGGCAAGGCGATCATCGAAGTCGAGAATTTTTATTACGCCGTGAGCCAACTGGCGCAGACTACCATGCGCAACACTGTCGGCTCGGTAACGCTGGACGAACTGCTGACCGACCGCGAAAAAGTTTCCAGAGAAATCTGTTCGATCATCGACAAGCTGACTGACCCGTGGGGCATCAAAGTTGAGAATGTCGAGTTGAAAGATATTGCTTTGTCCGAAGAAATGAAACGCGTCATCGCCAAAGTCGCCGAAGCTGAACGCGAAAAACGCGCGGTCATCACCAAAGCGGCCGGCGAAGTCGAGGCTGCGGAAAATCTGGCCAAAGCCGCTTCGCTCATGGGACAGACACCGGGCGCACTGCATTTACGCACGCTCTCCACGCTCAATGATTTGAGTTCCGACCAGTCCAACACAGTAATTTTTGCCGTGCCGGTCGAAGCTTTGCGCGCGCTGGAAGGCCTGGCTAAACTGGCGGAGAAAAAAGCCTAAACGCATCAAAAAAAGCGGGGTAAGCGGGGGCATGTTCGGGCTCTATATTCACATTCCGTACTGCCTGCAAAAATGCCGCTACTGCGATTTCGTGAGTTTTCCGGTAAATTCTGTCCCTGACGCTTACATCGACACTTTGTGTTTTGAAATTAATGGGTATTTTTCTGCTGATAGTGGGTATAAATATAGTGATAATATAATATCGACAATATATGTCGGAGGGGGGACGCCGAGTTTGCTGTCCGCCGGGCAGCTAGCCCGGATAATCGCAAGCGTGAAAAATATTTTTGCGGTGGCGGACGGCGCGGAATTTACGCTGGAAGCCAATCCGGAAACTTACGCGAAAGAAAAATTCGCGGCCTATCGAGCGCTGGGCGTAAACCGGATTTCTTGGGGCGTACAGTCTTTTCAGCCGGAATATTTGCGGTATTTAGGACGGGCGCATTCGCGGGAAAAAGCGGCCGAGGCTTTGCGGGGCGCGCGGGAAATTTTCGACAATGTCAGCGTGGATTTGTTGAACAATTTGCCCGGGCAGACTCTGGAGCAAAGCGCGGCGGATTTGCGGACGGCGGTGGATTTTCAGCCGCGGCATATTTCCTGCTACGAGCTGACTGTGGAGCGCGGCACGCCGCTGGCTGCAGAAGGCGGCACGCCGCTGGCCGCGGAAAAAACCGTCCGCAGCGAATTGGAGGCCGAAATGTATTTGCAGACAAAAAAAATTTTGGCGGAAAACGGCTACGCGCAATATGAGATTTCCAATTACGCGCAGGCCGGTTATGAGTCCAAACACAATTTAGCCTATTGGTCAGATGAGCCGTATCTCGGCGTGGGGTTGGCCGCGCATAGTTATGACAAAGCCGGTGGTCGGCGCTGGGCGAACACGCGCAATCTCCAGGATTATCTCCGCAGGATTTTTCACCGCGAGACAGAGACGGAAAATGCTTTTAACAAAATCCTAATGGGCTTGCGCAAAAACAGCGGCATTCCCGAATCCTATCTCAACGCGCGCCAAAAAGCCGCTGCCCAAAAATTAGTTTCCGAGGAATTGCTGGCCTGGCAAAATAATAATTTGTGCGCGACCAACCGCGGACGCTTGGTTTTAAATCAAATACTGCTGGAGTTAATGTGAGAAAACTTTGGACAATTTTGTTGATCTTGCTGCTGCTGCCAGCGGCAGCCAAAGACCCGATGAAGCGCGGCAAGTCCGCTTTTCAGCCCGGCCGCGCCTATCCGCAGGTGGATATTTCCGGCTATGAAGAATTGGAATTTAATACTTTAGAGCAGTCCGGCGATCCGCAAAAATACCAAAACACAGCTGAATATTTAGGTCTGCCGGCTTCGGTTAAAGTTTACGACGGTTTGCGCCACCGCCGCTTGATCGACCTTGAAGGCCAGATCAACGAAAAACTTTACGTGCGCTACAAGATTACCCAGGACCCCGACCTGCCGCAAGAAACGGACATTTATGTCGAGTATGATAAATTCTCAGTGTATTTTGGCAAGTATGACGCCGCTTTGGTCAACGGCGATATGTTTTCGCTGGGCAAAGGCATTGACGGACTGCACGCCGATTATCTGGACAAGGATTTTGAACTGGAGGCGATTTACGGCGAGGAGCGTTCGCATGAGCGCGAGTTTTCTTTTCAGGGTTCGGGCAAACGCGAGTACAGCCTCGGCCAGACAAATATTGTGGAAGGCACGCTTAAGATCCGTCTGAACGGCAATGAGCTTTCGGAAAACGACTACCGCGTGGATTATTTTGACGGCATAATCGTTTTTGACAAAATCCTTTCCGTGCTGGACAAGATCGAAGGCACATACGAATATCTGGACCCAATCGAAGATTTTTTGCCGATCTCTTCCAAAATTCGTTTGAGCGGCGTCCAGCACCGCTACAAAGCTTATCGCGGCTCTGAACCGATAATTATTACGGCGGACGCGCTGTATCAATACGAGCCGGCGCTCAATGAGCCGGTGGCTGCGCCGCCGGACGCTTTGCGCGCGGCGACGAGTTTTGCTTATCAAGACGGCGAATTAAATATCGCGGTGCAGCGCGGCGCGGAGCAGGCGGTTTATTTACACTATCTTAACGAGCGTATTCCTTTGCAGCCAGCAGAAGATACCGGCGCCTGGACTTTGACTATGCCGCTCACGCAGGGCGGACAAGAAGCGTCCCTGGATTATGAATTTGCGGATTATACTTTGCGGCAGGAATACCGGCTTTATTTGGAAAAACCGGATATTTGCGATTACCGCGTGTCCGCCGGTTATCAAGTCCTTTTGCCGGAAGGCGTGGTTAATTTTACGCGCGACAAGTTTACCCAAAACGAAACACTGCATTTTATTTTCCGCGCGTCTGACAGCCTGCCCGAAAAAATCCTGGTCAATTTTCAAAATGACGCGCAGGAATTGCAGCTCTCCAACGGAGAGTTTGTTTTCGACCGCCGCTTACTTGAGGAAACGGCCGGCGTGAAAAATTTTTATTTAATATTCAATCACGGCGCTGCAGACGAAAAGGCGCGCAAAGTGCCTTTTGCGGTGGACTACGCGCCGGTCGAGACCGGAGTTTTAGAAAAAATCCAACTGGCGGATTTTCCGGTGATCTCTTTTACGGAAAAAGTTTATTTTGAAGGCAGGCTGCTGACTGCCAATCAGGATTATAAATTAAACTACGCGACCGGCCTGCTGACTTTTTTGCGGCCGCTGCCGGCGGATACTTATGCCTTGAAAGTTGAGTATGTGTACAATCAGACCCGCGCGGCGCAGGAAATCATCAAAGGCCGCGACTCGCAGGGGCCGTATGCTTTGGCGCACAGTTTGCTGGTGCCGGGCAGCGCGGTGATCATGGTCAATAATCTCAATATGATCGAAGGCGTGGACTACACTTTGGATCCGCGCACCGGCGCGCTCAGTTTTCCGCGGCGCATCAATTCGGTCGACGCTATACAGGTCAATTACCGTTATTTTGATTCACTGCTGCCGGCAGAGCTGCAGAAAAAAGAGCAGTTCACAATCAGCAGTTATTATGTGCAGGAGCAGGCCAAGTCCGCGGAAGGCGAGGGGTTGGAGTCGCATACGCTTTCCGGCGGAGACCTCAGCGTAACCAGCAGCTATGACGCAGTCAGCCAAAACTGGCTTACGCTGATCACTATCTCAACTAAATATTTGCCGATTACCAAATTCGGCGAAGTGCAGGTTGACGGCAGTAAAGTCGATATTCTGGCCAAGTCTGAATATAACGGGCGGCTGGTCATTTCCGGCAATTACACGGACGCCAATCGTATCAAGGTTTCTTTTGACCAAGGCCAGGCTGCGCAGGCGCCGCAAATTTATTTTCGGAATAACGCTATGTTAACAGAAATAGTTCTTGACGAGATAACTTCTTTTGCCAGGCCGATCCTTTACGGCTCGGTTGTTTTAGAAGTGCGGCGGAAAAATGATCCTTTTTATATTCCCCTGGTGCAGAACCGCGATTATATTATGGGACGGGGAAGTGATTTGCTGTCCGGATACGCCGGCAATGGCGATGCGCTTGTTTCGGATAATGCGGAGGTTTGGCAGCGCGGCATTATTACTTTTATTACGGGCAATGCTTATACTCCTTACTATGCGTACAATGGTTTCGGTCCGGACGATGATTTCCGCCTGACTTACAAAATTTCCAACGCCGAAAGCACCGACCCGGGCGATGTTCTGCATCAGACTTACGGCACAAAATTCGCTTACTCGCCGACGGACTGGCTGCGCGCCGATGTGGAATACAATGAAAGCCGCAAGCGTTATCAGCGTGCTTCCGCGCAGGAATCGGTTACAAGCAACGGCTCCGGTTACGCCGGACAGGAAATCAATATTTTGAATTTATTAAAAAATAGAAGTTCGGCCTACAACAGCTTGACTAATTTGGAAATCGTCGAAGACAGCGAAAAAGTTTATATCAATGACCGGCTGCAGACCAAAAACGATGGGTACACGCTGGCTTACAACGGCGGAGTTTTGCGTTTTCATTCCGGTCTGGCGTTGTCGCCAGCCGATATAGTACGGGTTGATTTTAGTTATTACAGCAGCGGTGTCGGCGAGCAGGAGCAGTTTGACGAAAAAGCCAAGGCTGCCAAAGTCGACCTGCGCCTGCGGCTGGGCGACACGGATATTTCCGCCGGTTATGTTACTGTGGATTCCAAATACGATCCGGTGGGCAATCAACCGGCGAGTTATCCGCGCGGCACCGAGGCCAAAAATATTATTATTAATTCCAAGCCTCTGGACAGACTGACTGTATATTCGCGCCTTGAACAGCAGGACACGCTGGCCGGCGTTTACGACGATGAAACTATAAACCGTTTCCGCAGCACGACTTATCAAAATTACAGCGCGTCCTACGGCTTTAACACCAATGACAATATCGCGCTGGCTTACAATCGCACGGATGTCAACGAGCCGGCGCCCAGTTTGACCACGGCGAGTTATTTGGTGGATACGCGGCAGCAGGATTATCAGATGGATTTAAATGTCGGCCCCGACGCTTTCCGTACCGGGGTTTTCCTGCGCAACGCTGAGTCTTTTACCGACGAGTTGGATAAAGACAGCCCCGAAAAAACTTTTAACCGCAACGCCCGCTTGACGAATTTCTTCCGGCCTTTGAGCAATCTCACTTTTTCCAGTTCACTGGCGCGGAATATTGACGAGCAGCACAAAGCAGTTTTTAGTTACAGCGAGTCGCAGGCTTACTCAGAACTGGTCCGCTACAATCCCTGGACTATTGATAGCAGTTTTGAATACGCCGGCGCGGATTATCTCACCGAGCAGCAGGCCGCGGCAAACACCAAAACCATCGGCAACGACCGCAAACAGGTTTTCAACTTTTCTTTCCGCCGTCCGCCGGAATTTTCCAGCAAATTTTTTGAGGAATTTTATCTGCATTATGACAACACTTATGCCAGCACTGCCACGGATCTTTATCAGCAAATGCCCAATATCGCGCGGCAGCAAAATTTCAACGGCACGCTGCGGCCTTACGATATTATTTCTTTTAGTTATGATGACCGTTACAACCGCGGTTTGCTGGAAAATCATAACCGTACGGATTTGTATCAGGAAAATGTTTATAAATTTTCACGTTTTTATCCGACCAAGTATATTGGTTTTTTGCCAGCGGATTTTTTGATCGTCAACAAAGTAGAGTTTACGCGCCGGACTAATCAAAACGCGCGCGACCTGGGCAGCGGTACTACGCGCCGCACCTACACTCTGGATCATTACAACGCCTTGCTGCAAAGTTATGCGCTGAATCCGCTGGACCGGCTGACCTTAAATTTGGATTTCAGCAGCAAAATGGCTGAGCGTTTGAGCGAGACTTTATACCAGGACGGCGGCTTGGCCGCGGCGGAGAGTGTCGAACCGGAAGATACGCAGACTGTAAAATTAAATTACGCCCTGGCCGAATTTTCTTTTTTGAAAAATCTTAATTATACCTGGCAGATGGATTTAGCGCAGCGCCGCATTAACCGGCGCAACACTTATCAGGACGGGCAGGTCAGCGTCAACCGCGACGATCTGGACAGCGGCACGAGCCGCATGAATTTGAATTACAATTATTTTACATCGTTTACCAACACGCATTATTTGACCATGCTGGAAGAATTTCGGCGCAACACCGGAGACAACAGCGGCACGCGTTATTCCTACGGCCAGACCGATGAGATTAACGTGCGCTATGATGTGCCGAATACGCGGCTGGGGCTGACTTATGGTTTTAACCGGGTTTTTAACAAACAGTTTGACATCAGCGGCGAAGTGATCGGCAAAAATACTTTGATCGACCGCGACTACCGCGGCCGTCTGCTGCGTTACGATGACACCAACCGCCTGGCCGCCGATTATACGCCCTGGCAGGAACTGGTGCTCGATGCTTCTATGTATTTTCGGCATATCGCGCAGAATATTCAAACCGGACGACGTACGCCGACCTATAGTAATATTCATGACGAGATCGGCGCGCGCTCTTATGAAGTTGGCGCGACTTACAAGCCGCTGGCCGATCTGTCGATACGCTACGGCTGGCGGCAAAATATTTTTGAGCAGGGGCGCGGCACGGAAGAAAGGCTGACCGCTAAATACACGCCGCTCAATTTTGATTTTGGCGAATTGAGCTACAGTTACGAAAATCTCTACACAGTCGGCCAGGGCACAAATGATCCGCAGCAAAACGACAGCTTAAACACTTTGAGCGGATTTGTGCAGACGACAGTGGTCGAACGCGACGATATTAAGGTAACTAACACGCTGACTTTTAAATTGAATAAAGATATTTCCAACGTCATTATCGACAATATGATCGTGGACATTAATTTGACGCGTCTGCATTTTTGGGACAGAGAAAATTCCGAATATTCTTATTCTTTAAACGCCTTTTACGCGAAGGGCACAATAAACTTTTAGAATTTAAGCGAGCGCGCTTCACCAAAATAAGTTAAAATCATGTTCTGATGTTTATGCGGCGTGTTTTTTTACTGGGCTTGTGTTTGAGCACTCTGTTGAGCGCCGCCAATCTTGACTATGCGCAGGCCAAAAAATATTTGCAGGACGGCCATTACGATGAAGCTTACCGCGTGTTTGGCTATGTCGGCGCTAACCGCCGGCATTTGCGGCCGTACTGCGATTATTACCGCGCGCTGGCTTCGTATCAGGCCGGCCAGACCGCGCGCGCCGCGGCAATACTGGAGAGATACATAACACAGGAAAATATTCCTTATCTCGACGGGGCTTTAGAGTTGCTGAATGATTGTTATTTGGCGCTGGACAGACCCCAAGAAATTCATCCGCTGGCTGCCTACAAAAAAGTCGGCAAACTTTTCGCCAAAAGCCAGTATCCCGAAGCGCTGCGTTTGCTGGACGCTGTTTCGGCCAATGAACAGTTGGATGATTTGCCGGAAGATGTCTACTACTATCAGGCGCGCGCTTATATGTACTGCGCCGAGCCGGACCAGGCGCGGCGGATTTTGCTGGCGCATCCGGGCGCCGGGTCGGTTTATTATCTGGGCGTGCTGGCTCTGCATACCCGCCAGACCGCGCCGGCCTTGCAGAGATTTAATGAAGTTGTCCAGAAATATCCGGCTGCGGAGTACGCGCCGCTGGCTCTTTACAATCTGGCGCGGTATACCCGTGGCGAAAATAGTCTGCGTTATTATCAGCGTTTGTACAGGGATTATCCGGCTTCGCGTTATGCGGACGACGCGGCCTGGGAAGTCGGCTCGGTTTATTTCCGGCAAAAAAATTATCAGCGCGCCGCGGCGGTTTTTTTAGAGGGCTACGGCCTGAATAGATATTCGGACAACGCGGATTCCCTGTTGTACTGGGCCGGCAAGTGTTATCAAAAATTGCGGCGTCCTAAAGACGCCGAAGTGATTTTCCAGCAGGCCGCGCGGGAATTTCCGGCGCGTTTTTACGGCTGGCGCGCTGCGCAGCAGCTTGGTATAACTCCGGTTATACCTTCCGACAATGTGCAGCTCGCGGACCTCAAACCGCAGACTGACCGCGCTTTGCTGGAGCTGGTCAAGCTGGGCGAATATGACGACGCTCTGGCCGAAGCTGGATTATTGACCGACCGCAACAAACAGGAAAGAATTTCCACCGCTTTGCGCATCTATTTGGCGCATTCCGCTTACCGCTCCGGCAGTTATTTGGACGCGATCAATTTGAGCGCCGGAGTTTTGGCCGATGCGGAAAAAACTCATGACCATACTGTGCTCGCGCCGCCGGAATTGTGGCGGATTTGTTATCCGCAGGCGCAGGCCGGTCTGGTCCGTGCCAACGCTGCCAAAAACCGGCTGCCGGCCAATTATGTCTACGCGCTGATCCGTGAAGAGTCGCGTTTTGACGAAAAAGCGCTGTCGCCGGCCAACGCTTACGGCCTGATGCAGCTGATACCGGCCACGGCTTTGCAGGTCATGCGTCAGGAGCAGATTTTGACCGACGAATTTACGCCGGAGATTTTGCATCGGCCGGATCTGAATATTTTGCTGGGTACAGTCTATCTGCGGCAAATGTTGGAACAATTTGGCGGCAATCAGTATTTGGCGCTGGCGGCTTACAATGCCGGCCCCACGGCGGCGGCGCGCTGGCTGCGCCAGCACGGCGGTTTGAAAAATTTTGACATTGACATTTTTGTCGAAAGCATCTCCTACACGGAAACCCGTAATTATGTTAAAAGGGTGATGCGGGGGTATTGGCTGTACGATTTGATTTATGGAGCGCTGTAAAACACCTGAATTTCAGATAATTGCAGCCCAAAAATTTTGCTGATCTCTCGAATTATCACTGAGCCGTCGGGTTGTTCCACAATATCTATATGATCCACCAGCGGCCCACCTAGATTGAAATAACCGCGATCTTCCAGCTTTTGCTCCGGCGTGTTGGGATTATGAATTGCTTGTGCTTGTTTGGCGTATTCTATATGGATCAAATTATTGGGGTTTTTCTCGTCAACTTTGGCGCTGATTTTTAGGCCGAGTTTTTCCAAAATAGCTGTAGATGACATATATAAAACGCATTGTGCCGCGGCTTCCGCGTCAAGAATATGCGCGGCGGCGTTTTCTGGTTTCAGGATCGGCGGCAGATTAGAATTTTGGACGACATAAGTGTCCTCGGGGTTGTCTGAATAACGCATGCCGCTAAAGTTTTGATTTTCATCAAACAGCATCCGGCAATTTTGGCTTCGAGCTATAATTGTAGACGCATAGACTGTTTGTTCTGTAAAAGTTCTGGCTATGGAATTGCTCATGCTGGGGGTATTTTCTTTGCCCAGGCCATTCAAACAAGCAAACGCCACAACAGAGCCTCCGGCAGCGCAATAACGGCTGCATTTTTGCATTTCGGCATTGTCCGTAGTATCCAGCATTTTGGCGTCCAACTGCTGGACAAAGGTGTTAAGTTTAGCCAGCAGTTTAGGATTAGCTTCATTAAAATATAGCTGCTGTATCTCTTCTTCAGAAAAAGGCGGCAGAGACAGCCGTTCTGCCAGACTGTTGGCCAGCTGGGTTAAATTTAAATTCTCGGAATCAGCAGTAATGTTGCCTAGAGAAAAAGAAATACCGGTCGGCAGGCCGTGTCCGCCCAAGTACACTAGGTCGATAGGATGTTGTTTATCGCCATTAAGAGTATTGCAATTATAAGTATTGGCAAAAATATTTTCTAATTCTTGATCGCTTTCGACTTCGTAATAACAAACTTGATACCCATTGGCAATTAATTCCGAAATATCGTTATTTCCAAAAGCGCCGTTAGGATCATCTTTGTTAAAAATAACCAGGGCTGTTTTTTGGTCAGGGTCAAGGGGCTGCCGGCGAAAATCCACGATTTTTTGCAATTCAGCGGCGTTGGCAAAACGCTCCAAATAAGTGATTGGCGCTGGCTTGGCCGGCGGCGGCGGATTTAGATTGGGAACGGTTAAATTTTGACATTCCTGCCGTAAAGTTTCTAAAGCGGTTTTTTCTCCATCCGTTACAGGCAGCCTTGCCAAATCTTCGGCGGAATAAAACTCTCGAAAAAAAAGATAAGCAAGACCAGGCATTGGCTGCCGCGAAAAATTTAATAAATGCAAGAAGTCTTCTTTTAAATCCGCGTTGGACAGCATAAAGCGCATGTCTGAATAGGTTGTATTTCCGCAAAAGGCTTTCCATAGCTCATTGGTACTTTCAGCATCTTGCGGTGGAATTTGAATGTATAATTCGTTAAATTTGGCACGGATTTTATCGGTCATAACGCTGCTGGGATTATGCAAGAGATATATAATCGACAGCATAGCGCGCCTGTCCCGCGCTATTTCAGCCAGCAACTTTTTATCGGCCTGTTCAAAAACAGCCAGCGACGCTTCTTCTCCAGGGTAATAAGTTTGAGCTTCTTTTAGCAGTTGAACGAAAGAATCTTTGCCGTTTAGTTCCTGCGGCAGATAAATATTGATGAAATCAAATTTTCGCAGTTCTTTTTTATCAATATTCAGCTGGGATTTATAGGCCAAAGTGTAATGAAATTCTGCGGGGGAAATTTGGCCATCTCGGTCTGCGTCAAAATCTGCAAATTTTTGTGATTTAAATTCTGGATTGTCGCGCTGCAAATTGGCAAACTCGCGTTGGTTTAATTTATTATTTTTTAAATTAAACCAGCCGGGGCCGTCATATTTATGAAACAAAGAATTTAAGTTTATGCTCATATTTTCCTCAAACAAAAAACTTTGTAATATATTGCCCAGATTTGACAAAAATATACCTGACCTTTATTGAGAAGTTTTGTTATATAATTTCTTAAAACTAAAAGGATATTTTTAATGAAAGAAAAAAAATTAGAAAATACTGGCCAGGCCGATCCCGGGCGTCTTATTGGCCGGGAGACTCAAACCGAGGACACCCTCTCCGAATCTATCCGTCCGCGCACGCTGGACGAGTACATCGGCCAGGAGACGCTGAAAGACAATCTGCGCGTTTATATCAAAGCCGCGTCCGCGCGCGGCGAGCCGCTGGAGCATTTGATCTTTTACGGGCCGCCGGGTTTGGGCAAAACGACGCTGGCCAATGTCATTGCCAATGAAATGGGCGTGGCGATCAAGGTTACTTCCGGTCCGGCGGTCGAGCGGCCGGGCGATCTGGCCGCGCTGCTCACCAATTTGCAGGAGGGCGATGTTTTTTTTATCGACGAGATTCACCGCCTCAATCACGCGGTCGAGGAAGTGCTTTACGCGGCTATGGAGGATTTTGAGCTGGACATCATGATCGGCAAAGGTCCTTCGGCGCGCTCGCTGCGCCTGACTCTGCCGAAATTTACCTTAATTGGCGCGACGACGAGAGTCGGTCTGCTTTCCGCGCCGCTGCGCGACCGTTTTGGCATTCTCAATAAACTGGAGTTTTACACCGACGCGGAGTTGAGCCGGATTATTCAGCGTTCCGCGCGGCTGCTAGGTGTGGCGGTGGATACGGACAGCGCTCTGGCCATAGCCAGCCGCAGCCGCGCTACGCCGCGCATCGCCAACCGCCTGATCCGGCGGATTCGCGATTGGGCGCAGGTCAAAAACCAGGGTGTGATTACACCGGCAGTGGTAGACGCGGCTTTGCAGGCTCTGGCGATAGACCGGCTCGGCCTCGACCCTGTCGACCGCAAAATCCTGACCGCGATTATCGAGAAATTCAACGGCGGGCCGGTGGGTCTGGACACGCTGGCGGCCATGACCAATGAAGACGCGCTGACGCTGGAGGACGTTTACGAGCCGTATTTGCTGCAGCTGGGGTTTATCGATAGAACGCCCCGTGGTAGAATTTGCACATCAGCCGCTTATGCGCATTTGGGCAAACCCCAGCCGGACAGCCTCAATGTGCCGGGCGGTTTATTTGAAGGGACAGCAAATGCGTAAAACGCAAAAAAGCCGCCAAACCAAAGAAACTCAAATCGCGCTGGAATTAAATCTCGACGGCCAGGGGCAGTCGGAGATCAGTACCGGCATTGCTTTTTTTGACCACATGCTCACTCTGCTGGCCAAGCACGGCAATTTTGACCTCAATATTCAGGCGCAGGGTGATTTGGCGGTCGACGCGCATCATACGGTGGAGGATGTCGGTCTGGTTTTGGGCGACGCTTTCAAGACCGCTCTAGGTGACAAAACCGGCATCAACCGTTACGGTTTTTTTGTTTTGCCGATGGACGAAGCTCTGGCGGAATGCGCGCTGGATATTTCCGGCCGGCCTTTTTTGCAGTTTTCCGCCGAGTTTGCCAAAGCCAAAGTCGGTGAGTTTGACGCGGAATTAGTCGAGGAATTTTGGCGGGCTTTTGCGGCGCAGGCCGGCATCACGGCGCATATTCGTTTACTGTCGGGGTCCAATCTGCATCACGCAGCTGAGGCGATTTTCAAAGGCATGGCGCGGGCTTTGCGCGCGGCCGTGAGCGTTGATCCGCGCACGCAGGGCGTGCCGTCCACCAAAGGAATTTTATAAAAAATGGCCGAAGAAAAAAAGACAGAGCAAAAAACGGACAAACCGTCCAAATTGAAACCGCGCAAAAATCCCCGTCCCGAGGATAATCCGCTTTGGCGGCAGTTGATTCTGCTGATTTTAGTCGGTTTGCTGATCCTTTCTTTTGTGAAGCCGCTGGTGGAGAAACAATCCGCCGCGGTTGCGGCCAAGCCGCGCGCGGTAACTTTTTCAGAATTGAACACGCTGATCGAGAGCGGACAGATCGGCAGGCTGACGATCAATCCGGTGGATTATTCGGTCGAGGCGGAATTAAAAACCGACAAGCAAAAAGTGCAGACTTATATAGTAATGTATCCGGGCTTTATTCCGCTGCTGGAGAGTAAAGGCATTGACGTCAAAATTACTTCGCCCAATCAGAATTGGCTGGCTTCTTTTTTCGGCACAGTTGTTTTGCCTCTGGCGCTTTTTGCCGGCCTGTGGTTTTTTATTTTCCGGCAGGCGCAGGGCGTCAACAATCAGGCGATTTCTTTCGGCAAATCCAAGGCCAAAAGTTGGATCAAGGACGGCAAGACCACAACGACTTTTAAAAATATCGCCGGCGCTGACGAAGCGGTCGAGGAATTGCAGGAAATCGTCGATTTTTTGAAGAATCCGAAAAAATATCAGGAGCTTGGCGCAAAAATTCCCCATGGCGTGCTGCTGATGGGGCCGCCCGGCTGCGGCAAAACTTTGCTGGCCAGAGCGGTGGCTGGCGAGGCTGGCGTGGCTTTTATGCATATCAGCGGTTCGGATTTTGTGGAAATGTTCGTCGGCGTGGGCGCGTCGCGAGTGCGTGATCTTTTCAATCAGGCCAAACGCGCGCAGCCTTCTATAATATTTGTCGATGAGATTGACGCGGTCGGCCGGCATCGCGGCGCGGGCTTGGGCGGCGGACACGATGAGCGCGAGCAGACGCTTAATCAGATACTGGTGGAAATGGACGGCTTCGACGACAAAGCTTCGGTTATCGTCATTGCCGCGACCAACCGCCCCGATGTGCTCGACCCAGCTCTGCTGCGGCCGGGACGTTTTGACCGGCAGGTGGTTTTAGACCGGCCGGACGTCAAAGGCCGCGAGGCTATACTCAAGATCCATGTGGAAAAAGTCAAGCTGGAAAAAGATGTTGATTTGAGCATTTTGGCCAAGCGCACGCCCGGCTTTACCGGCGCGGATCTGGCCAATCTGGTCAATGAGTCCGCGCTGCTGGCCGCGCGGCGCAATAAAAAACAAGTCGGTTTGGACGACCTCGAAGCGGCAATTGACCGCGTGGTGGCCGGCCCGGAAAAAAAGAGCAAAGTCATGTCCAAAGAAGAAAAAGAAATTATCGCGTATCACGAGGTCGGCCATGCTTTGGTTGCCAAAATGACGCCCAACGCCGATCCGGTGCATAAAATTTCCATACTGCCGCGCGGTCTGGCTTTGGGTTATACCTTGCAACTGCCGCTGGAAGACCGCTATCTGGTTTCCCGTCAAAAAATGCTCGACGAAATCACAATACTTTTGGGAGGCCGCGCCGCCGAGTCTGTCAGATTTAAAGAGATCACCACCGGCGCGGCCAATGATCTCGAACGCGCGACTAAAATGGCGCATCAAATTGTCTGCAAATATGGCATGTCCGCTCTGGGCAACCGCACTTTTGGCCGCGCGCAGGAAAATGTTTTTTTAGGCCGGGATTTTGTCCAGCATGACCGCGACTTCAGCGAAAAAACGGCGGACAGCATCGACAAAGAAATGAACGCGCTGCTGGCCGACGCTTACAAGCGCGCGCAGGATATTCTGCAAAAGCACAAAACCGTCATGGAAAAACTGGCGCAGGAATTAATGAAAAAAGAAGTGCTCGAAGGCAAAGAGTTTGACGAGTTTTTGCAGACCGTATAACGGACACTGAGCTGTGTCGAAGTGTCCGTATGCGGTGGCTTCGACAAGCTCAGCCACCGATGTCTGTAAAACACATTGACGATTTTAGAAAAATTAAGTAATCTCTGATTTTAGTTTTTCGCCTTTTTGCAGGCCAAAAATAATCAGGGAGGTTACTATAAATGAAGTTACTGGAAGGCAAGACAGCTTTGGTTACCGGCGTGGCCAATGATTACAGCATCGCCTGGGGCATCGCGCAGGCTTTGCGCGAGCATGGCGCGGAAGTTGCGTTCACTTATCAAAACGAGCGCCTCAAAGAAAAAATGAGCGATTTGGTCAAGCCGTTCAATCCAAAGCTGCTCACCGAACTGGACGTAACCAAAGACGCGGACATCGCCAGAGTAGGGCAGGAAGTTTTTGCGGTATACGGCAAGCTGGATATTTTTGTTCATTCGCTGGCCTTCGTGCCCAAAGAAGATTTGCACGGCGATTTTTACAAAGCCAGCCGCGCCGGTTTTGCAATGGCCAATGACATCAGTTCTTACAGTCTGATTGCTGTGACCAACGCTTTGCTGCCGGCTTTTGAGGCGGCTGGCGGCGGCAGTGTGATGTACCTGACTTATATCGGCGGCGAATATGCAATCTCCACTTATGGTCTGGCCGGCGTGACCAAAGCCGCTCTGGAAATTTCCGGCAAATATTTGGCGCAGTCCCTCGGCGATAAAAAAATCCGCGTCAACGGCATTTCGGCAGGACCGATCAAAACTCTGGCGGCACGCGGCATTAAAAATTTTTCCGGCCTGCAGCAAAAAGCGCAGGATTTTATGCCGCTCAAAGGCGAAATGACTCCGGCGGACGTGGCTGGCACGGCGGTTTTTCTGGGCAGCGACCTGTCCAAATCTATCACCGGCGAGATTATTCACGTCGACAACGGTTTTCATTGTGTCCGCGGCTGACAAAACGCTAACCAGCATTGCCAATCCGCTGGTCAAAGAAGTTTTGCGCCTGCACGGCAAACAAGGCCGCCTCGAGACAGGACTTTTTCTTATTGAAGGCCGCCGTGAACTGGACATTGCCGCACAGCGCGGTGTCGAAATCGTGCGATTTTTATACAATCCAGAAAAATGCAGTTTTTCCGTGAATTTAGGCCAGAATTTTGGTGAAAAAATAAAAGTTTCCAATAGAGTTTTAGAACGTATTTCTTATCGCGGCAGTACAGAAGGTTTTATCGCCGTGGCCAAAGCGCGGCAAAAAGATTTGCGCGCTTTTAAATTACCAGCTAGTCCTCTAATTGTGGTTCTGGATAAGCTGGAAAAACCCGGGAATATTGGCGCTATACTGCGCACTGCCGCGGCCGCCGGAATAGACGCTGTTTTGCTTAGCGATACGCCTGGCGATTTGTACAATCCCAATCTTATCCGCGCCAGTCTGGGGGCGATTTTTTCTCTGCCGGTCTTTAATGTTTCCGCAAATGAAGCTTTAAATTGGTTAAATTCACATAAAATCAAGATTATAACTGCTTCGCCATACGCTAAGAAAACACATTTCGATTATGATTTTTCCGCGTCAGCGGCGTTGATTATCGGCAGCGAGGCTGACGGGGTGTCAGAAATTTGGGCGAAAAATGCCGCGGACAGCGTTCTTATCCCCATGTCCAGCGCGGTCGATTCGCTCAACGCTTCGGTTTCCGTGGCTGTGTTGATATATGAAGCATTGAGACAAAGGCGGAAGTGAGGGTATTAAAATTATTAAGAGGTTGTAATGAAAACAGGCAGGCAAGCGGTTAAGGAATTAGAATTACTCGAAAAAGAGTATCCCAAGTGGCGGGCGGCCGTTCTAGACTTGCTGGCTGTGGAAACAGAGAGCCCGTTCAAGATTTTGATCAGCACAGTGCTTTCCCTGCGCACCAAGGATCAGACCACGGCGCAGGCCAGCGAGCGTCTGTATGCTGTGGCGGATACTCCGCAAAAAATCCTGAAATTAAGCGAAAAACAATTGGAGAAATTGATTTATCCGGTCGGTTTTTATCATACTAAAGCTAAACAAATATTACAAATTTGTAACATTTTGCTGACGAAACATCACGGCCAAGTGCCGGCTGATTTTGACACTTTGTTGTCTTTTCCAGGCGTGGGACGCAAGACCGCCAATCTGGTGCTGGCTCTGGGATTCGACATACCGGCTGTTTGCGTGGACACGCATGTGCACCGCATCAGCAACCGCTTGGGCTGGGCGCAGACCAAGACGCCGGAAGAAACAGAATTTGCCCTGCGGAAAATTTTTCCTGAAAATAAATGGTCGGCGATCAATAAAATTATTGTGGCTTTTGGCCAGACTATTTGCCGGCCAATCGGCCCCAAATGCGCGCTCTGTGTTTTAACGGATTGCGCGGCGCGCGCCAACCATGTATAATCGTTTATATGCTGGCAGAAAATATTTGAGAAAGGAAGTGATTAAATGAAAAAATTACTGGCAATCGCGGCTTTGTCTTTGACCTTGGCAGTAATGCTGGCCGGCTGCGGCGGCACTGCTGAACAGGTTTCTACATCGGCCAAAAGCGGTAACAAATACAGCGGCTATTACAACATAACTCCTACGGATAGTAAGTAATTGTTTTTACTCAAAGATAGAGGTGTTGTATGCAACGCCTCTATCTTTGTTACAATACCTGCGATGACCGATCTCCACACCGATATTCAGTATTTAAAAGGCGTCGGCCCGGCGTTGGCTAAAAAATTCCAGAAACTCGGCCTGACCAAAGTAGGCGACCTGCTTTATTATTTTCCGCGCAGTTACGTTGACCGCAGCAAGATCCAGCGTTCCGGCGAACTGGCCGCTTACGCCGGACAGCCGATTCTTTTGCGCGGCAGGATCACGCGGGTAAATATCAATCAGCCGCGGCCGCGTTTTTATGTGCTGCAGGCGGAAATCCAGGACGGCGACGGAATTTTTTGCGCCGTTTGGTTCAATCAAAAATTTTTGGCCAAAACTTTGGCCGAGGGCACGGAAATTTTGGTGTCCGGTAAAGTTGTTTACAATAATTACAGCCGGCGCTGGCAGGTCGAAACTGACGATTACGAAATTATCACGCCGGCTTACCGCGCCGGCATCACGCCTTTTTACGCGCTGACCGAGGGTCTGACCCAAAAAAAACTCCGGCAAACCGTCCGTTTGGCGCTGGAATACTTGCCGTTTTTGGCCGATCCTCTGCCGCCAGCGCTGAAAACAAAATATACGCAGGCCGATTTGCCGGCGGCTGTGCGCGAACTGCATTTTCCCGTGAAACGCGACGCCTGGCGGCAGGCGCATAAACGTCTGGTCTTTGACGAGTTTTTTTACGTGGAGTTAGGCGCGGCCTTGCGTTACGCCCGCAGCAAAACGGAATTAAACGGCATTCGTTTTCAAGCGTCCGGCGCGCTGCTGGAAACTTATTACCGGAGTTTGCCGTACCAGTTTACCGCCGCGCAAAAACGCGTCATCGCCGAGGTGCTGGACGATATGGCCGCGCCTAAACCCATGAACCGCCTGGTGCAGGGCGATGTCGGCTCGGGTAAAACCGACGTAGCTATCGCCGCTTTGCTTTGCGCCGTGCAGTCCGGCTATCAGGCCGCGCTCATGGTGCCGACGGAAGTGCTGGCCGAGCAGCATCTGGCCAAAATCGCCGCGCGTCTGGCCGCGCTTGGCGTCAAAGTCGGCGCTTTGCTCGGCAAACACACATCTTCCGAAAAAAAAGAAATTTACCGCCAGTTGGCTTCCGGTGAATGCCAGATCGTTATCGGCACGCAGGCAGTCATTCAGGAAAAAGTGGTTTTTCAAAAACTGGGTTTTGTCATTATCGACGAACAGCACCGTTTCGGCGTGGTGCAGCGGCAATTATTAAAAACCAAGAGCGCGGAAAATATCGATTTGCTGGTCATGACCGCCACGCCGATACCGCGCAGCCTGGCTTTGACGATTTACGGTGATCTCGACCGGTCGGTCATCGACGAAATGCCGCCGGGACGCACACCGGTTAAAACTTATCATGTGCCGCCGCGCGACCGCCGGCGTGTGCTGGAATTTTTGCGCCAGCATCTGCGGCAGGGCGAGCAGGCCTACATTATTTATCCGCTGGTCGAGGAGTCGGAAAAGATCGATCTGCAGGCCGCGGCCGAATCCTACGCGCAATTGGTGAAAATTTTTCCCGAATACCGGCTCGGACTTTTGCACGGCCGCCTGAAAAGTGCGGAAAAAGAAGAGATTATGCGCCGTTTTCGGGCTCAAGAGTTGCAGGTTTTAGTCTCAACTACAGTGATCGAAGTCGGCGTTGATGTGCCCAATGCGACAGTGATGATCATCGAAAACGCCGAGCGTTTTGGCCTGGCGCAGCTGCATCAGCTCCGCGGCCGGGTGGGGCGCGGCCGGCAGGAAGCGTTTTGTTTTTTAGTCGCTGCGCTCAAATCCGCGGACAGCAGGAAAAGGATTAACGCCATGGTCGAAACGACGGACGGCTTCAAGCTGGCGGAAATCGATTTGCAGATCCGCGGTCCGGGTGATTTTACCGGCGTGGCGCAATCCGGTTTTCCCGACTTGCTTTTGGCTGATTTAGTCAAAGATGAGGCGTTGCTGCAAACCGCGCGCGCCGCGGCTTTCGCGCTGATCGAGCAGGACGCGCGTCTATCCCGGCCGGAGCATGCTTTGCTCCGCGCCGAGCTGCGCCGCCGCAGCCGCGGGCTGATCGACTATATTTTGCTGAATTAAGGAGATTATTTATATATGAGAATTATCGCCGGACAATACAAACGCCGTCTGCTGGATTTTCCGAAAAACAATCCGGACTTGCGCCCGACCAAAGATCTGGTCAAGGAAGCATTGTTTTCGATCATCGGCGCGCGTGTCGTCGGCGCGCAGTTTTTGGATCTTTATGCTGGCGTCGGTTCGATCGGTTTGGAAGCGGTCAGCCGCGGCGCGCGCGAAGTGGTTTTTATTGACCGGGACACGCGGTATATTCAGGCCAATATTAAAAAACTCGGCTGTGAAAATACACGGGTCTACCGCAATGACGTGCCGCGCGCGCTTCAGATTTTGGCGGCCAGAAAAGAAAATTTTGAGATTATTTTTCTTGACCCGCCGTATCAGCAGGGACTGCTTGCGGTTTCCGCCTGCTTTGCTATACTAAAACCCGCTGGTTTGCTGATTGCCGAAACCGCGGCAGTCCGCACACCGGAATTGCCGCCGGACGCGCGTATCACGGACGAACGGTGTTACGGCTCGGCTAAAATATTATTTTTGGAGAAAAACTTTTGAGAAAAGCGATTTACCCGGGGTCTTTTGACCCGATTACCAACGGCCATCTCGACATTATTGCGCGCGCTGCCAAGATTTTTGATGAAATAATTGTCGCGGTGCTGCACAATGATGACAAGCATCATTTGTTCCCGATAGAGGAGCGTCTGCGTATCCTGCAGGAAACCCTGGCGCATATTCCCAATGTATCGCTCCGCACTTTCAATGGCTTGCTGGTCGATTTTGCCGCGGAGTGCGGTACTAATTTGGTTATTCGCGGCCTGCGTATGGTGTCCGATTTTGACTACGAATTTCAAATGACGCTGACCAATCGCCAACTCAAAAGCGATCTGGAAACAGTTTTTCTGATGACCGATGCGGTGTATTCATTTTTGTCGTCGAGCGTGGTGCGGCAAATTGCTGGCTATCACGGCAAGATCGAGCATTTGGTGCCGCCGGCTTCGGCGCTGGCTTTGCGCCAAAAATTTGCTTGAACTGCCAGTTTGGTGTTATGATTGACCTCGGGGGTATTTCATGGAAACATTGGGCTTGATCGAGGAAATTGTCGCGTACATTTCCAACGCGCCCAAAGCGCCTTTTTCTAAAAATAAAATTATTGCGGAAGAACAGCGTTTGCTGGATTTTCTGGAAAAGCTTAAACTATTGGTGCAAACCGAAGGCCAGGCCGCGCGGCGGGCGGTAAATGTGCCGCAATTGAAACCGTTGCGCAAAGAGCAGTACGACCCCAAAGCTTTTGGCGCGGAAGGCGAACCGCTGATCCGCCAGGCCAAACAAAAAGCTGACGCGCTGACCCACGAGGCTGACGATTACGCCGATCAGGTTTTGGCGCATTTACAGGTCGTGATTGCCAAATGGGAGCGCACTTTACGCAATGGCCGGGAAGTACTAAAAAAACGGCGGGAGGACAGTAAATAATGCGGCCGGATAAACGTCAAAATAATGAAATGCGCAAGGCGGAAATTACGCCTAACTTCACAAAAAATGCTACTGGTTCGGCGCTTGTCGTGATGGGAGATACGAAAGTTATTTGCACGGCTTCGGTCGAGGAAAAAGTCCCGTCTTTTCTGCGCGGACAGGGCCAGGGCTGGCTGACCGCCGAATACGGCATGCTGCCCGGTGCGGCAAATGAGCGGGTAGCCCGCGACAGATACAAGGTCGGCGGCCGGACTATGGAAATACAGCGTTTGATTGGCCGGGCTTTGCGAGCGGCGATAGATCTGCAAAAACTCGGCGAGCGGACGCTTACTCTGGACTGCGATGTGCTGCAGGCGGACGGCGGTACGCGCACCGCTTCGATCACTGGCGCTTTTGTGGCTTTGCGTCTGGCGGTCAATAAATTGCTAGCTGAAGGCAAAGTCCTGGTTGATCCTATTATCGACAGCGTGGCGGCGATTTCGGCCGGTATTGTGGACGGCGAAGCGCGGCTGGATTTAATGTATCTTGAGGACAGCGCCGCGGAAGTTGACCTGAATGTTGTCATGACCGGCTCCGGTCAATTGGTGGAAGTGCAGGGCACCGGCGAGCACGGCACATTTACACGTGAGCAATTAAATCAACTGCTCGATCTCGGCGCCCAAGGCGTGGCGGAACTGACCAAATTACAGAAAAAAACGCTGGCTTAATTAGCGTCAAATTAATTACGCCGCAATTGAATGCTAAAAAAATAAAGCGCCTTAAACAAATTTAAAAAACGCCGGAATTTACTCCGGCGTTTCTTTGGCGGCGCATTTAACGCAGCCTGTTTAGAGCTTAAAAAGCATGTCGCCGTAAGTCGGCACCGGCCAGAGCGCGGCTGGAGTGATAATTTCCAGCGCGTCCACATCTTCACGCAAAGCAGCCAGAGCCGCGAACACTTCGTCACGGGCGATGGTGGCCTGATCCGTGGCATCGCCAGCGGCTTTGGCTTTGGCGGCGGCGGTTTCCAGAACCGAGGTTTTTTTGTCGATGGCCTCCAGCAGTTTGCTGACCTTGCCCAGCAAGGCTTCTTGTACTTTGGAGGAAACCCCGGCTTCTTTGACAACCTTGATCTGTTTGGCTAATTTAGCGGCAAGTTTCAGCGCGGTCGGTATATACAGCGTCCGGCTCATCTTGCTGGCGCACAGTGCTTCGATATTGATGTGTTTGTAATACTGCTCGACATATATTTCGTAACGGGAATGCAGTTCCTCTTTGGTTAGCACGCCGTATTTTTCGAACAATTTTTGCGCTTTGGGTGTCAGATAGGCTTTCAAAGCGTCGACCGAATTTTTCACATTGGGCAGGCCGCGCTTCCCGGCTTCTTGCGGCCATTCTTCAGTGTAGCCGTTGCCGTTAAAAATCACGCGGCCGTGTTTTTCGATGACTTCCTTGACGTAAGCGGCGACTTCCGTGTTCACGTCTTTGGCTTTTTCCAGACGGTTGGCCAATTCGTCCAGCGCTTCAGCCACAATGGTGTTCAGAGCCACATTGGGACCGGAAATCGAGGCCGAAGAACCGACCATACGAAACTCAAATTTATTGCCGGTGAAAGCAAAAGGCGAAGTGCGGTTGCGGTCAGAGTTATCCAGCGGCAGAGCCGGCAAAGTGTCCACGCCGATTTTTAAAAATTCTTTGCCGCCGGTTTTTACTTTTTTGCCGGAAGCGATGCCAAATAAAACTTCCGTCAGCAACTCGCCCAAGAAAATCGAGATGATTCCGGGAGGCGCTTCATTAGCGCCCAGACGATGATCATTGCCACTGGTGGCGCAGGTCGCGCGCAGTATATCGGCGTGCGTGTCGACGGCTTTGATGACCGCGGCGCAAAAAGCCAAAAACTGCTCGTTTTCTTCCGGCGTCTTGCCCGGCTCCAGCAGATTTTGGCCGTCGTCCGTGGACAGCGACCAGTTGTTGTGCTTGCCGTTGCCGTTGATGCCGGCGTAAGGTTTTTCGTGGAGCAGGCAGACCATCTCGTGGCGCAGGGCGATTTTTTGAATAGTCTCCATCAGGAGTTGATTGTGGTCGGCGGCGATATTGGTCGTAGAAAACACCGGCGCGATTTCGAACTGGCTGGGCGCTACTTCATTGTGTTTGGTCTTGGCGAGAATGCCCATTTTCCAGAGTTCAATGTCCAGGTCTTTCATGAATGCGGACACGCGGTCTTTGATCGAGCCAAAATATTGGTCTTCCAGTTCCTGGCCTTTGGGCGACGGCGCGCCGAATAAAGTGCGTCCAGACATGATCAGGTCGAGGCGCTCCAGATAATATTTTTTGTCCACGAGAAAATATTCCTGCTCCGGACCGACGGTCGAAAGCACGGCAGACGCGGTCTTATTGCCAAAAGTTTTCAGCACGCGCAAAGCCTGTTTGGACACGGCGCTCATGGAGCGCAGCAGCGGAGTTTTTTTGTCCAGCGCGTGGCCGGTGTAGGAACAGAACGCCGTCGGTATGCACAGCGTAACATCGCCGGCCGCATCGGTCTTCAAGAAAACCGGCGAGGTAACGTCCCAGGCCGTGTAACCGCGTGCCTCAAATGTCGCGCGCAAACCGCCGCTGGGAAAAGACGAAGCGTCCGGCTCACCTTTGATGAGTTGTTTGCCGGAAAATTCCATAATAATACCGCCGTCCTCGGTCGGGTTGATGAATGAATCGTGTTTCTCCGCGGTGATATTGGTCAGCGGCTGAAACCAATGCGTGTAATGCGACGCGCCTTTTTCGATAGCCCAGTCTTTGATCGCGTTGGCGACAACATCGGCGACGTCAGCCGTCAGCTCGGACTGTCCGGCCAGCACTTTTTTCAACGCCTTGTAAGTGTCTTTGGGCAGACGCTCTTTCATCACCTTGTCATTGAACACGTTAGAGCCGAATAACTCCGTAATATCTGGTTTTTTTTCGCAGCAGCCCATGATTACCTCCTAAAATTTTTTAAATACCAAATCCTGCCTCAAGTTTAACACGCTTTATGCCAAGCCTAAAAAATGGTTTAAATAAGCCAAAAATAGTAAAAAATAGAGTTTTGGCATAACAAAAATGTATGTTTTTTTAGAAAAAAGATACAGAAATGTTGGGCAATCTGGTAAATTTTTGCAATTTTCCGGTCAAACTAGCGATAACTTAATATAAATAAACCAGGCAAGGAACAGGTAACTATGTATAGGAAAATTATCATCGAAAAAGAAAATGTGGCTGTCGGCGCGCAATGGCAGCCGGACGCGCCGCTGAAGCGAAGAGAGTATTGGCCACCCGAAAGTACATTGTATGCCCTGCGCGAGTATGTACAAGCCGGCAATACGAACCTATTATCAAGATACAGCGATAAAGAATTTGATATTGATGGTAAAGAAAAAACAATAATGCACAAAGAATTGTATAAAAAATGTAGTGGATTTTTGGAAAGTTACGAAAATCGTAGCAAGGACTATCAGGAACGATACAAAGATGAGTATATAGACATGTTAAATCTCTGGAATACTCTGGAGGGCAACAAAGGAGAAGATTGGCCACCCGAAAAGACATTGTATGCCCTGCGCGAGTATGTACAAGCCGGTAATACGAACGTGCTATCACAAAATAGAGATAAAGAATTTTCATATACAGATATTGATGGTAAAGAAAAAACAATAGCGCACGGAAAATTGCGTAATAAATGTGATAGTTTTTTGAAAAACTACGAAAAATCTAGTAAGGACTATCAGGAACGATACAAAGATATATATGTAGATATGCTGAATCTCTGGAATAATCTGAGAGGCAACAAAGGAGAAAGTTGGCCGTCCAAAAGAACATTGTATGTTCTGCGCGAGTATATACAAGCCGGCAATGCGAAAATACCACTACAACACAGCAACAAAAATTTTTCATATACAGATATTGATAGTAAAGAAAAAACAATAACACACGGAAAATTGTATGAAAAATGTACTACTTTTTTGATAGGCTACAGAAAATACAGTAAGGATTATCAGGAGAAATACAAAAAAGATGAGTATGTATATATAGATATGTTGAATCTCTGGAATACTCTGGAGGGCAACAAAGGAGAAGATTGGCCACCCGAAAAGACATTGTATGCCCTGCGCGAGTATCTACAGGCCGGCAATACGAACAGGCCATTAAAATCCAGCGACAAAGAATTTTCATATACGGATATTGATGATAAAGAAAAAACACTAACGCACAAAGAATTGTATGGAAAATGTTATACATTTTTGAGAAACTACAAAAAAAATAATAGTAAGGACTATCAGGAACGATACAAAGAGATATATATAGATATGCTGAATCTCTGGAATAGTCTAAAAAGCAAGAAGCGGCTAGAGCAAAATAGTAATGCCAGAGCCGCTTACCCCCACGCCAAGAAATCCAAAAATTCTCGTCATCTCGGCTCAGCCAAATACACCGGCCAAAAGCGTGTCCTGTTGTCCCATGAACCCCGCCGGATAATTAATTATGCCAATCCGTTATCCGTCGGTACAGCCATATTGAACGGCAGATTTGAAAAAGACCGGACAAATATCGCCAACCCCCGCGGGCTGGACACGGATACCACGCCAAAGCATGACCTGCAGTACCCATCGGAGCGGAGCTTTACGGATCAAGAGGCGGTAGAGACGACAGTTTATGCCGACATCCGTGATCTGCTCCGTTGTGTAGAGAGCAAAACCAATTTCCATAAAACTCCCTCTCGGCGTAAAACTCCGCGTGATCCAGAAATACATAACGCCGTGCCGAAATTACACAAAATAACTGAAGCGGAGGATTTGATCTTGAAATTGTCTGAAAAAACCGGCAAGGAAGACAGCGATTTACTGCTGGCTGCTTATGAAGTTTCCGCTGCAGAGCCGTATAATATCGAAAAGGCTAAAGCGCTGATGGACATACTGAAAGATTTGAAAATTAAATACGATGAAGATTTGCGTGTAGCGTACTGGTTAGTTTTTAATGCCAAATACAAAGATATTTCTAATTGCCTAAATGAATTGCTGGACGCTGCGGACTCAAAATCTGAACGTTATTCTCTGATAAAAGAGACCGCGCATAGACTTGATGTTTTAAAAATGTGCGATAGGTATCATATTACCAGGGATACGGGTGACTATTTTAGCAGGTCAGTGCGGTTTATTCGGATCAATCTGTTAAAGCTTTTACCGGAGCTTCAGCAAACTATTGCCAGTGAAGCGGAAAAGCTAATCAATGATTAATTTCACACCCCCCAATCCCTGGGATACCTAAACTCGCGCTCAGAGGATTTGCTGGAGGATAAAATCGAAATAAAACGTTTGAGCGCTTTGGTAAATGAGGCTCTGACTTTACTGCCCGATCAGAGGAGAGAGATTGTCGGTTTTTCTTTTGGTCTGGAAGGCCGCCCGAAAATTCCCATGACAGAAATTGCGGAGCATTTGCATATCAACATTGACCAGGCCAATAAGGAATTAGCCGAGGCTCTAAAAACAGTAGGCGGAATTGTGGAGTTTAATTTAAATTATTCAGAGAACGCTTTGCCAAATCCGGGACAATTCTTTTAAGACAACTTCCGGCCGCTCGTCGCGGACGAAAACCGACTGCTGTCTAGCCTCGCGATTTTCCGGCAGATCGAGGAGCAGTGTTTCGGGTTTTAATTCTGCCGCGCGGCCGAGCGGCTGTCCGTCATCGGTGTAAACCACGCTGCCGCCCCAAAAAGTCACACCGTCTTCCACGCCAGCGCGATTGCAGTAAAGCACATTCACGGCCAGATTTTCCGCGATGCCACTCTGGATGTTCTGCCACTGTTTCTCAATGCCGGCGCGGTAAGGCGACGAGGAGATAATCACGACATTTTCCGCGCCGGCGCTCGCCGCCAGATACGCGCTGGAAAAATGCCAGGCGTCTTCGCAGATCAATATGGCGGTTGGGCCTAAGACTGACGCAAAAGTCTGGAACTGGCTGCCGGCGCTGAAGTAGCGTTTTTCGTCAAACATGCCGTAAGTCGGCAGATAAACTTTGCGGTGCGTGTGGACAAGCTCTCCGCCGCTCAAGTAAAACGCGGCATTGTAGGCGCGCGAATTTTGGCTTTCGATCGACCCCAGGATTATATCGATGCCGGCGCTTAATTTTTTGAGTTTGGGCAGATATTCGTCCGCGCCGGGCAGCAGGTCAAACACTTGATCTTTGAGCAAATAGCCGGTCAGCGCCAGCTCGGGGAAAATTATCAAACGCGCGCCGTTTTGTCGCGCCGCCAGGATTTCTTTTTCCAGCAAAGCGTAATTGGCGGCCAGATTGCCAAGCGTGGGATAGATCTGCGCCAGCGCGATTTTCATGACGTTAGTTTAGCGCATCGCGCTTTTATTTGCCATGCGGTGCGCAAAAGAGGCCGGTTTATCCGGCCTCTTCTTCCAGTTTTATCAGGGCAGTAAAACGGAATTGCCAGTTAACAAACAATTTTCTGGCCAGGTTGAAATGATTTGAAAAATAGGGTAATTTAGCCAAAAATCAGCCGGTTTCTGTGGCAATATATTACAATAATGTAATATATTATATATAATCACGCAAAAATGTAGTATTTGTTATTTGGACAAAATTTTGTGCAAATAAAAAATCTGCACCATTCCAACCGAACTGACGATAACTTAACATAGATAAACCAAGCAAGGAGTAAGTAACTATGTATAGAAAAGTTATCGCTAAAAAGGAGAACGCGGCTGTCAGCGCACAGCGACAGCCGGACGCGCCGCTGAAAAGTGTAGCTCTGAAATTTATAAATAGCGTGGCAGAACTGTACAGAAAAACAGGCAGGATGCACAGTTCGAATGTGCCGGAAGAGAAAGATCTTTATCAGCAATGGCATACCCGGTATAAATATGATCCGGAAGTCAGGCGGGAGTTAGAGAAAAGAGGCGTGGATGTAAACAGGACGCTGGAAATTGTGCAGGAGGAAGAAACGCAGGCGGATTTCATAGACAATATGGAAAAGATATACAAGGAAACAGGCAGGATGCCCAGTTCGAATGTGCCGGGAGAGAAAAATCTTTATTGGCAATGGCATACCCGGTATAAATATGATCCGGAAGTCAGGCGGGAGTTAGAGAAAAGAGGCGTGGATGTAAACAGGACGCTGGAAATTGTGCAGGAGGAAAAAGCGCAGGCGAATTTCATAGACAATGTGGAAAAGATATACAAGAAAACAGGCAGAATGCCCGATCAGAGAGTGCCGGAAGAAGTGAATATTTATCATCAATGGATTAGGACGTATAAATATAATCCGGAAGTCAGACAGCAATTAAAAGCGAGAGGTCTTTGTATTCCAGAAATTACCTGGAATGAACAGAAATATGTAAAGTTCATAGATAGTGTGGCAGAACTGTACAGAAAAACAGGCAGGATGCCCAGTTCGAATGTGCCGGAAGAAGTAAGCCTTTATCAGCAATGGCATAACAAGTATAAATATAATCCAGAAGTCAGACGGGAGTTAGAGAAAAGAGGCGTGGACGTAAACAGGACGCTGAGAATTGTGCAGGAGGAAGAAACGCAGGCGGATTTCATAGACAATGTGGAAAAGATATACAAGGAAACAGGCAGAGTATCCAATTATAGCATGCCGGGAGAGAAAAATCTTTATTGGCAATGGTATACCCGGTATAAATATGATCCGGAAGTCAGGCGGGAGTTAGAGAAAAGAGGCGTGGATGTAAACAGGACGCTGAGAATTGTGCAGGAGGAAGAAACGCAGGCGGATTTCATAGACAATGTGGAAAAGATATACAAGGAAACAGGCAGAATATCCAATTATAGCATGCCGGGAGAGAAAAATCTTTATTGGCAATGGCATAACAGGTATAAATATGATCCGGAAGTCAGGCGGGAGTTAGAGAAAAGAGGCGTGGACGTAAACAGGACGCTGAGAATTGTGCAGGAGGAAGAAACGCAGGCGGATTTCATAGACAATATGGAAAAGATATACAAGGAAACAGGCAGAATGCCCAATTATAGCGTGCCGGGAGAGAAAAATCTTTATTGGCAATGGCATAACAGGTATAAATATGATCCGGAAGTCAGGCGGGAGTTAGAGAAAAGAGGCGTGGACGTAAACAGGACGCTGAGAATTGTGCAGGAGGAAGAAACGCAGGCGGATTTCATAGACAATATGGAAAAGATATACAAGGAAACAGGCAGAATGCCCAATTATAGCGTGCCGGGAGAGAAAAATCTTTATTGGCAATGGCATAACAGGTATAAATATGATCCGGAAGTCAGGCGGGAGTTAGAGAAAAGAGGCGTGGACGTAAACAGGACGCTGAGAATTGTGCAGGAGGAAGAAACGCAGGCGGATTTCATAGACAATATGGAAAAGATATACAAGGAAACAGGCAGAATGCCCAATTATAGCGTGCCGGGAGAGAAAAATCTTTATTGGCAATGGCATAACAGGTATAAATATGATCCGGAAGTCAGGCGGGAGTTAGAGAAAAGAGGCGTGGACGTAAACAGGACGCTGAGAATTGTGCAGGAGGAAGAAACGCAGGCGGATTTCATAGACAATGTGGAAAAGATATACAAGGAAACAGGCAGAATGCCTAATTATAGCATGCCGGGAGAGAAAAATCTTTATCAGCAATGGCATAACAAGTATAAATATGATCTAGAAGTCAGACGGGAGTTAGAGAAAAGAGGTGTTGCGCTGCTCAAGGCCTGAGTAGAGGTGTTGAAGAGCAACTCTGCGGAACTGGAAAATCTATATACCGGCGAGCGGATTAATACCGGCCGTTTGGCCGGAAGCGGAGCGAAAAATCATTGAGCCGAGATTTTCTAATCCGGCGGAGCAAGTACCTATTATTTAACGCAAAACTAATAGCACAATAATACCAAGAATAATACGGTAAACTCCGAACGGCACGAAATTATATTTGCGCAGATAACGCAGGAAAAATTGAATGACCAGCATGGCCGTCCAAAAAGCAAAATAAAACGCCGCGATTAGCATGAACCATTCCGGCGCGGTGAAAGACAGAGCGGTGTCATACAGGGTCAGCGCCGCCGCGCCCAGCATAGTCGGCACGGCCAGAAAAAACGAAAATTCCACCGCGGCTGTCCGGCTCAAACCCAGGAGCAAGCCGCCGATAATCGTTACCGCCGAACGCGATGTGCCCGGCACCATGGCCAGGCATTGAAAAAAACCAAGCGCCAGAGCGGTCAGCCAGCCGGTGTCGGACATGACAGATGTTTTGGCCGGCCGGTTGCGCAGCGCAAACTCCAGGACTATCATCAGCGCTCCGTAAAAGATCAAAGCCGCGGCCACGACGCGCGGCTCAAAAAGAGTTTTTATTTCCGCTCTGTACAGAAAACCTAAAACCGCCGCCGGCAAAAAAGCGACCAGGATTTTGAGCCAGATCGGTAGGACTTTGGTGTAAAATTCCCGGCGAAAAGGCCAGAACATCGTGCCGTACAGTTTGACCACGGCCATGATCGCGCCCAGTTGAATAATCACCTCAAACGCGCTGCTGAATTTGGGATTGCCGGAAAGCCCGTGCAAAAGGCGCTCGGCCAAGATCAAATGCCCCGTACTGCTGATTGGCAGAAATTCGGTGAGACCTTCAATAATGCCGAGAAAAATGGCTTTCCAGAACATGAATTTATTATAACATAATTTGCCGGACACGCTGGCGCGCTGACTTCCGCGCTTGCGTAACAGTAGAGTATCTAGGTAAAATCCCTTGGAGTAATAGTAATGAATATTAAAAAACTTTTGAAACTGTGCCCGACTTTTGGCCTGCTGCTGGGTTTTTGTCCCTCGCTGGCGGTTACGACGGCGCTGGTCAACGCTTTGGGCATGGGTGTGGCTTTTACTTTTGTCCTGGTGTTTTCCAATTTTTTTGTTTCTTTGCTGCGGCGTTTTATTCCGCAGGAAATACGCATACCGCTCTTCATTATTATTGTGGTAACTTTTGTAACGATTATCGACATGCTGCTGGCCGGTTTCACGCCAGAACTGTACAAAGCCCTGGGGATTTTCGTGCCGCTCATCGTCGTCAATTGCATTATTCTGGGACGCGCCGAAGCTTTTGCTTACAAAAACAATGTTTGGGCGTCAATCAAAGACGGCTTGCTGAACGGTTTTTGGTTTACGGTAGGGTTGGCTATACTGGCCGCGGCGCGCGAGCTGCTCGGCGCCGGCACGCTGCTTGGCGCTCCGGTTTTTTCCGCGAATTTTACGCCGGTGCTGCTGTTTATTTTGCCGCCGGGCGGATTTTTGCTGCTGGGCTTTATCCTGGCCTACATCAACGAGGATACCGGTGTACAATGACTATAAATCTTTGACGCACGACAAAGCGCTTACGGCTTTGCCTGCGCCGGAATATCTCTATGTGCCGTTGTCCCAGCATATCGGCGCTCCGGCGGTGAGTCTGGTCAAAAAAGGCGACCGCATCTGGCGCGGCCAGTTGATCGGCTCGGCGGACGCTTTCGTTACAGCCAATGTGCATTCTCCGGTATCCGGCGAAGTGGCAGACCTGGTCAGGATCAGAAATCCGCAGGGCAAATTGGTCGAGGCTGTGAAAATCAAAAACGATTTTCAGGACGCTGTCGACCCCAATCTCAAACGATATCCGCCGCTGGCCGAGCTGGACACAGAAAATCTCCGTGAAATAATCCGCGAGATCGGCCTGGTGGGACTGGGCGGCGCGGCTTTTCCCACGCATGTCAAAGTATCGCCGCCCAAGGATAAAAAAGTCGACACGCTGATTCTCAATGCCGCGGAATGCGAGCCGTATCTCAACGCGGATTACCGGCTGCTGCTCGAATATCCTAATGAAGTGGTGCAGGGTCTGCGCCTGCTGGCCAAAGCCGCCTGCGCGGTCTGGGTGGTCGTGGCAATCGAGGACAATAAAAAAGACGTCATTGCCGGTTTGAAAAATTGCGGCGTGGAGGAATTTGCCCGCATCGCGCTAATGCCCTCGGTCTATCCGGCCGGCGCGGAAAAAGTGCTGGTCAAAAAAACAGTTGGCCGCAGAATACCAAATAAAGGCCTGCCAATCGATGTGGGCGTGGTCGTGGTCAATGTCGGCACAGCTTATCAACTGGCGCGCAGCGTGCAGACCGGCCTGCCGCTGACTGAACGCGCGGTCACGATTTCCGGCGAATTTGCCAACCCGGGCAATTACTGGATCAGGGTCGGGACTTTGTATCAAGACGCGGTCAAATTGCCGGAAAATTTTGAGAAAGAAGATTTTCGCGTGGTTTCCGGCGGACCGATGATGGGTTTTGCTCTGGCCGCGCTCGATGTGCCGGTGGCCAAAGGCACTTCGGGGATTATCCTGCTGCGTTCGCAGGTCTTCACCGAAACGAACTGTATTCGCTGCGCGCGCTGCGTCAATGTCTGTCCGCTGGGGCTGCTGCCGTATAGAGACAGGGGTTTGGAGGACTGCATGGAATGCGGACTTTGCGCTTTTGTCTGTCCGGCGCGCAAATATCTGGTGCAAAAAGTCCGGCAGGATAAAATCGCCAAACACAAGGAGTTGAGCAAATGAAAATTTTAGCCGTCTCGCCGCATTTGCATTCGGGAGAAACCACGCCGGTTTTAATGCACGCGGTTTTGCTGGCACTGACGCCGGCGCTGCTCGCGGCGCTTATTTTTTTCGGCTGGAGAGCGTTTTGGCTGACGGCGGTCTGCGTCGGCGCGGCAGTCTTGACCGAATATTTGGCCGCGCTGTTTTTTCACAAAAAAAATTGCCTAAATGATTACTCAGCAGTTGTGACCGGCCTGCTGCTGGCTTTTGTCCTGCCGCCGTCTCTGCCGCTGTGGATAGCCGCGCTGGGCGCGGTGTTTGCTGTTTTGATAGTCAAGGAATTATTCGGCGGACTGGGGCAGAATATTTTTAATCCGGCGCTGTCCGGCCGCGCCTTTTTGCTGGCCTCGTTTCCGGTGTTTATGACGAGCTGGACTGCGCCTTTTGACGCGTTGACCGCCGCCACGCCGCTGGCCGCAGGCTTAAAAATAGATGAGTGGAGCATGTTCCTCGGCAATATCCCCGGCTCGCTGGGCGAAACTTCCGCGCTGGCCTTGCTGCTGGGCGCGGCTTATTTGCTCTGCCGCAAAATCATTGACTGGCGCATACCGCTGGGTTATCTCGGCACAGTCGCCTTATTTATGTACCTGGCCGGCCAAAATGTGGCTTTTCATTTACTGGCCGGCGGCTTGCTGCTCGGCGCATTTTTCATGGCGACCGATTACACGACTTCACCAATGGCGCGGCGCGGCAAGTGGATTTTCGCTATAGGCTGCGGTATACTAACGTCCGTTATTCGGCTTTGGGGCGGCTATCCCGAAGGCGTGTGTTACTCGATACTGATTATGAATATGTTTGTGCCGTTGATCGACAGACTGGACGAAGCCAAAAGCAAATAGTGTATTTATAAAATATAGGGAGACATGTACTTTACTATATGAAATTCGGCGTGATACTTTTCCCCGGCAGCAATTGCGAGCACGATTGTTATTATGCGGCGACTAAAATTTCCGGCGAAAAAGCCGCGGTGATCTGGAGCGGCGCTGCGGATTTGCCGGCGGATTTTCAAGACCCGCAGGGCGCGAATTGTTTGATAATCCCGGGCGGTTTTTCTTACGGTGATTATTTGCGCTGCGGAGCGATCGCCAGATTTGCGCCGATCATGAACAAAGTGCGGGATTATGCAGAACGCGGCGGCCGCGTTATCGGCATTTGCAACGGCTTTCAGATTTTGGTCGAGGCCGGTTTGCTGCCCGGTGTTTTGCACCGCAACCGCGATTTGAATTTTATTTGCCAAGATATTTTTCTCAAGGTCGAAAACCGGAAAACGATTTTTACGCAGAAAGTCAGCAAAGATGTGCTCCGCGTGCCGATCGCGCACGGCGAGGGCAATTATTACTGCGACGACGCGGCACTGGAAAAACTGGAAAAGAACGGCCAAATAGTTTTTCGTTACTGCGACGCGGCGGGTAATGTCTCGCCGGAAAGCAACCCCAACGGGTCACGGCATAATATCGCCGGCCTTTGCAATGCGCAGGGCAATGTGCTGGGTATGATGCCGCACCCCGAGCGCTGCGCCGAAGCAGCGCTGGGCAATACCGACGGGCGAATGATTTTTGAGTCGATTATCGCTGCGGTGAAGGAGAAAGTAGCGGCCTAGAGAGCGTTTTTAAAGCAGGTAAAAGGAGTAAGCCATGAAAGGCGTAGTATTGGCCGGAGGCACCGGCTCGCGTTTGTATCCGCTGACCAAAGTGACGAATAAACATTTGCTGCCGGTGGGACGCAAACCGATGATTTATTATCCGATCGAGCGTTTGCTGCAGGCCGGCATCAAAGAAATTTTGATCGTAACCGGCACCGAGCATGTCGGCGCGGTGGTCAATTTGCTTGGCTCGGGCAAAGATTTTAACTGCCGGTTTACTTACAAAGTGCAGGACGAAGCCGGCGGCATCGCGCAGGCTCTGGGTCTGGCCGAAAATTTCGCCGGCGGTGATGCTGTGACGGTGATACTCGGCGACAATATTTTTCAGGACGATCTCACGCCGTATCTGCAGGAATATGCCGGGCAGGGCGGCGGCGCGAAATTGCTGCTCAAAGAAGTGACCGATCCGCAGCGTTTTGGCGTGGCGGAAATTCAAGACGGCCTGATCGTCGGCATTGAGGAAAAACCCAAGCGGCCGAAATCCAACAATGCTGTAACCGGCATTTATATTTATGACGCGCAGGTTTTTGACTATATTCGGACGCTGAAGCCGTCGGGACGCGGCGAACTGGAAATCACCGATGTGAATAACAAATACATCGCCGGCCGCAAATGCACGTACAATATTTTCCAGGGTTTTTGGACGGACGCCGGCACGCCGGAGTCTTTGCGTCACGCGGCGATTTTGGCGGAGTCGGCCGGTCTATGAGCCTGGTTTTAGCGGAAACGATTGCCGGGGTGAAGCCCTCGAAAACGCTGGCTGTTTCGGCCAAGGCCGCCGAGCTGCGCGCTCAAGGTTTTGATGTGATAAATTTCGGCGCTGGCGAGCCGGATTTTGACACGCCGGAGAATATCAAGGACGCGGCGGTCAAGGCTATCCGGGACGGGCAGACCAAATATACCGCCGCGTCCGGGACAATCCAGCTCAAATCTGCCGTGCAAAATAAATTGCAGCGCGAGAACGGCCTGCATTACGAGTTGAATCAGTTGATTATCAATGCCGGCGCCAAACACACGCTCTTTACTTTATTTCAAACTATTTTAAACGCCGGCGATGAAGTGCTAATCCCGGCGCCGTACTGGGTAAGTTATCCAGATATGGTGGCGCTTTTGCGCGGACGGCCGGTGATTGTCCCGACGACGGCGGAAAATAATTTTGAGATCACAGTCGCCGATTTGCAAAAATATATCACGCCCAAGACCAAAGCTCTGGTGCTCAACTCTCCCTCCAATCCTACGGGCAGCGTTTACAGCCGCGAAAAACTGCAGGCTATCGCGGACTTTTTGGCGTATAAGGATCTGTACATTATTTCCGACGAGATTTATGAGCACTTTTTGTATGACGGCGCGCGGTTTTGTTCTATCGCGCAGTTGTCGGAGAAAATCCGCGCCAAAACGATTATAGTCAACGGCGTTTCCAAAGCCTACTCAATGACCGGCTGGCGCATCGGCTATGCCGCCGGGCCGGAAGCCGTGATCCAGGCCATGACTATGATCCAATCGCAGTCGCTTTCCAATCCGACGTCTATCGCTCAAGCTGCGGCTGTCGAAGCGCTAAACGGCGCTCAAACTTCGGTTGCCAAAATGCTCGCGGCTTTTCAAGAACGGCGCGATCTGATTTGCCAGGCTTTTCAAGAGATCGACGGTGTTGCCTGCCGCTGTCCGCAAGGCGCTTTTTATGTTTTTCCCGAGGTCAGCGCATTGTACGAAAAATCTTTTCAAGGCCAAAAAATCCGCAATTCCGAAGATCTGGCCGCCGCTTTGCTGGAAAACGCGCATATCGCGGTGGTGCCGGGCGGCAGTTTTGGCGCGGAAAATTATATTCGCCTGTCCTATGCCTGCGCGCCGGAAAATATTCAGCGCGGCCTGGCGCGTTTTAAGGAATTTGTGCAAAATCTCCGCTAAAACAGTGCCAAGCCGACGGCTGGCTCTCGTGCGTAACGTAAATTATTTTCGTGTTGTAAACTCGTCACTTCGGCGGCTGCGCCGCCTTGTGGCTCTCACTTAACTTCGCGGCCGCGCCGCTCGTTAAGTTCGAGTGACAATTTGCGCGTTTCTCAATGCGCGCAAATTGATACCAAGCGCATGGGCGCTTGGTGATCCCGGCGCGATTCGAACGCGCGACCGCTACATTAAAAGTGTATCGCTCTACCGACTGAGCTACGGGACCACAAAAATGGCCTGTAAATATACCAAGTAAACGGGCTTTTTGGCAATAAGAGCTTGAAAAATAAGGCTTAATTCAACCAACTAATTTTCTATATGTGAAAGAAAGAATTAAATAAAAATTTATCCTAACGAATATGCGTTTTTCTTGAAGATAAGATTGCGCGGTTCTCTAACGCCAGCATTCTGTATTTTTAATGAACTGTATTCTTTCGCGGTTAAAGGCCTGCCTAATTTTTGGGACAATTCAATAGCTTTGCGATTATCATGACTTGAGATGTTTCTTTTTGATTTAACTAAAGCTAAATTTTTAGACATGATATTTTCCTTTCAAGTATTTAGCAACTAAAGTTTTGCTGGCTTTAGTGTCAAAATACAACCGGTCTCCATATAATATTTTCGCTCCATATTTTCTGACATAGTGTTCTTTCAAAATAGTCTTGCTGTCAAAAACCACAAAACCGTCAAACCCGGCATCTAAAGAATCTTTAGCAACATAGGCAAATAATACACCAGCCACATTGTCAATTTTTTTATTTTTACCAATATTTGCCGGCGCTAACTCTAGGCGGTATATAATATTGTAGCGTGAACTTGGCACTTCCTCAAATTCTGTCAAGCCCTGAATTGTATCATTGTCAAAATAAGCGATTTTTTGTGATACCGCTCCGAAAGATTTATCCCAATCAAATTTCCAACCGTCCTTTTTTAACTGTTTAGCTGTTGAAATTAAAATATTTACAGATATTAATTTCATAATGAGTATTATATCATAAACAACTGCGCTATCATTTAGACGCGTATAACACGCTTCCTAATTCAACACCGCAAATTTAGATTTGATGATGTGTTTTTCGCCGGTGACTTGGTCGGTCAGTGTGAGCAATACTATATACACGCCGTTGCCGATCTGGTCATTGAAATCATTTTCGCCGCTCCAGATAAATTCCGCCGGAAAATCATTTGTGGCCGGCAGGTCTTTGGTTGTCTTATATAGCAGCCGGCCGCTGATCGTGTAAATCCGCAGCTCCGCACTGCAATTATTTGGCGCGCGGTAAACAAAATGCAGCGGACCGTCGGTCAGCTTGACCGGATTGGGCGCGATGATTACATTGTAATTTTCCACTATAGTTGCGTTCCTATTGAGCGCCGAGCCGAGCGTGTACATTCCTGGCTTGTTCGTGGTAAAACTGACCGCGCCGTTCGCGGCCAGCTGCGCTGCGTTGCCGGTAAACATTTTCCATTTGTATTCCTGCGCGTCAAAATAATAAACAGCCAAATTGTTGTAAGACGCGGCGTCCGGCGTCAGCGGTATAGTAACTTCGATGCCCTTGTTTGCCGCGCCGCTAAAGTTTAATTCCCAGACGCTGGAAATCCACAGCGTTTCATTGGCGTTTGGATAATAATTGCTGTATGTAACATCGTTCAGCGTTACGGTTTCATCGTCGTCAAATGTACCAGCCAGCGCCAGGACGCTGACATTGGGACTATTGCCTTCCTGATAAAAGTCCACAAAATTAAAAGTTACGGCATTGGCAGTGGCAGTGTTCTTGGCTTGGTCTTGCGCGACTATGATAATATCGATATTGCCTGATGACCGATCACTGAAATTCAAAGTCAGAGCAAAAGTTGTCTGGCTGTAACTGTCTCTGTCAATCATCTCCAGTTCGCCGTTTACGTAAACCAAAATTTCACTCTTAATTTCTTTGTTGCCGGTGATGCGGATCAACGCGCGGCTGGTGTCTGTGTAGCCGAGCGGCGAAATATCCGGTGTAGCCGGCGGGAAAGTGTCGGGGATAGTCCGAAAAACATAAGCCAGCACGCTGATATTGCCGCTGCTGCCGTTATAATTATTATTGTCGCGCGCTGTAACGGTTACTCTGTATTCCGTGTCGTACTCCAGTTCCGGCGGCTGATAATTGAGCTGGTAACTCTTGCCGTCGCTGCTGGGCGTCAGACTGCCGCTCAGGTCAATGAAATACCGCGTCTCGTTGTTTATCTGCAGAATTGTATATATCGGATTGACGCCGCTCATCGTGTCGATAAGATCGACGATTATTCGAGAATCGATACTGACTGAATAATTATTGTTTACCGGTTCGACCGGCTGAATACTCGGCATGGACAAATCGGGCGCGGTCAAGAAATGCTGCGTGCTATTGGCCGTATTCCCGAAAACATCGGCAATATTTAAAGTGATCTGTAAATTTTTGTTGTAGCCAATATTCGTTAGCAATAATTCCGCGGTCAATTGTTTATTGGCGGTGGTTATAGACAAGACCTGCATTGTGGCCAGCGGATTATTGATAGAAATACTGATGCTGTCCGGATCGAGGTCTGAATAATTGTCTTCAACAAAAATATTGATTACGGCGTTGTCCGTATTTGGATTGCCCTGCGTGATGGTAAAGGTATTAACTGTCGGCGGCCGGAAATCCGTGATGACGACAAAATTATAGGCCAATTCTCGCTGATGTCCCAGATTATCCTCAATATTAATCGTTACGGAAACCGTGCTGCCTAGTTCAAAAAAGTCCGGCGGCGTGTAAATAATTTGCGCGTTGTAAATGTCGCTGGCATCTATAGTGTAGTCTGCCGCACTGATTACATTGCCGCTGACTTCCAGCGTCAAAGTATTGAGACTGAGACCGGATTCCAAATCCTGGATATTAAAACTGAGCGGCGTGTCTTGCGGCGTTCTGGTTTGGCCTGGCGCTGGATAGGCCAGGATAGCCGGCGGATCGGTGTCGGCCTTGGTTTGGAAAACAAAAACTTGAGCAGTTACCAGTTCGACATTATTGGCGGCGTTGATCGTAATAGTATACGGCTGGTTCAATTCTAAACGGCCGGCGTAAATATAAATGTTGTTCGCGCTGGCCCGCAATTCGGCGGTGCGGTCAATATCATTCAAAATAAAATTAAATGTGGCGATCTCGCTTTCATTATCCGTAACCAAGAAAACAATATTTTGCGTAATGGCAACGCCGGTCAGGGCGAGCGGCTCGATCAGGTTAATAGTCGGAGCGGTTTTGTCATTGATCGTGCGTACCGAGATCGTCACGGTCAGCTCGGCATAATTTCCTGTAATTACTGCGGACAATTCTTCCTGCGGCGGGTGATTGAAAATTATGCTGCTGGTAGCGCTCGCCGGATTTGCGGAGTTGTCGCCAAAAGAACCGGCGCCGTCTGTGCTCAGAGTTACCGGCACTTCCTGCAGCGGTGTGCCGTATTTATCCTGCACGGAAATATTGATGGTCGAAGTCTGGCTAAAATTCTTGACGATCAGAGCCGGCGCTAGATTCAGCACAGCCGGATGCACCAGCTCAAATTTGCCGATATGCAGTGCTTGAGCGCTGAGCGTGTAGCCGCCCTTGAGGTTTGGTGAGATCACGGCGTTGCCGGTCAAATAAATATTGTCGGTCATATTCCCGTAATAATCGCTCAAAACTTTTCCGTCTGCTGAGATGAATGGATATTTGTCCGGCGAATACATTTCCAGCCAATAGGTTTTGCCGTTTAAGGACGCGACCGCGGAAGTGTCAAGATAATTCGCGTTGAGGCTCAGGCTGCGAAAATCGGCGCGTTCATAATCTATTTGATTGCTGGACGGCAAGGTGAGCGCGCCCAGCCATTGACCATCTATTTCGCGGTAAATAGTTACTGTCGAATCCGCGGTAAATTCATTCATATCGCCGTTCTCATTTTCAGCGTAGTAACCGGCGTCAATCGGCAGCAAAATGCTCGGCCGGTATTCCAGCGCGCCGATATCGTAAGGCTCACTGCGGCTTTTGTTTTTGTAGTCTGTGTCCGAAATCCAGTAAGTATTGCGGCTGTTTTCATTGTCCACGATTTCTTTCGCCGTGGCTTTCGGCACATAGTCATATTTGTCTATGGCGCTTAGATTAGCCGAAACACCGGCTGTGTTAATATCAGCCGGATAACAATTATACAGATTGGGCTTGTTGGCGTTTGTATTAACATGCGCGGTCTTGCCCGCGGCTGTGTTTTCAATGAATAAAGAATTGTAAATATTGGGCTTGATGCTGTTAATATTGTATATAGCGCCGTAATAATTTGCAGCCGTGTTTCTGATAAATGAGGATTGATAAATATTGTTTGCTTGAGCGGAAGAATAATATATTGCGCCGGCATTATTTGCGGCTTTGTTATAATCAAAAATATTATTTATTAGATTTGATTTGCTGTTAATTATATAGATAGCGCCGCCATTTTGAGTGGCGGTATTGCCGCGGAATAAACTTCTTTCTAAGTAAAGATCACCATTGCTGACGCAAATACTTCCGCCGTTGTTGGCAGAATTTCCGGAAATCGTTAGATCAGCGCCGTATAAGACGCCTTTGTTATAAATAGCGCCGCCGGCGCCATTGCCGGATTTAGCGAGTCGATTGCCTATAAAAATTGTTTTGTTAAGAGTCGTGCTGCCGTTATTGAAAATCGCGCCGCCGCCGCTGTTCGTGCTGTATCCGTCAGCGCTATTATTTTGGAAGATCGTTTGATCGACCGTAAGCAGGCTGTTATTGAAAATAGCGCCGCCGCCTTCATTGGCGCTATAGCTGGTGTTATTGTCTCGGAGAGTAAGATTATTTAAGACCAGAGCCGCATTATTCAGAATAGCGCCGCCGGAGACAGAACGCCCTTTGACCAGCGTGAGATTTTGCAGAGTTATGTTATAGCCTTTGCCAAAATTAAAAATGCGGCTTTTTTCCTGCGCATCCAGCGTCGCGCCTTGTTCGGAGACAATGACTATGCCGACTGTGGCGGAGTTGTTTTCCGGCAAATTGATTTCCGCGGCTAAGTCATAATAGTCGTTGACCAGATTTATAGTGATACTGGACAATTCTTTATGCAAGGCATGGTTTAAAGCGTTCTGAATATTGCGGAAAGGATAATCGGCAAAACCCAGTTCATGGCCGGTGTAGTCCTTGTCGACATAAATATCCTGCGGCGCTGCTAGCGTGCTCAGAGTTACGACCAGTTGAGCAATATTGCCGCTGGCGTTTTCCGCGGTGATAATCAGATTGTAAGTCATGGCGGTGTCGAAATAATTGAGGCTTGGCGCGGTTGTTAAAACATATCCCGTGCTTTGCAGGGTAAACAAAGAATTATCCACAGGCAGATTGAGACTGATCTGCGCCGTGCTGATTTTATCCGGAGTTTCTATAATAGATATTTTAAAATCGTTAGTAACCAGCACATTGTTGTAATCAGCGGCGGCTGGCTGTAGCAAAATGATATTTGGCTTATCGGATTCCCAGGCGCCAATATCCGGCTGGTGATGCTCCGGTCTGGCCAGACCGCGCATGTCGCGCGAGACCGTCCAGGCGCTGTCCGAATCGTCCGCCGCGTCCACCGCCGGCGAGTTAAAAGCGATTTCCGTAAAGGTGTCATCTGTAAAGAGCGGAGCGCTGTCTGCTAAATTGTGGTGCGCGGTAATTGTTCCTGCACCGAACGGACTGTTGTCCAGAATTGAATTGGCTACAACGGCCGCGCCGTTAGAGCCGTCAAATATTTTTAAATTGTTAACCAGATTGGAATGAATAATTTCTGTTCTCGCGCCATAATCGTTATACACCGCTTGAGTTATGCCAGCCAGCACAGAATTTTGAAGGCGCGCGTATGCCGCGGGCTGATTGAATATCAAGCGCTCAAGATTGTAGCTGCGCAGAGCTTCAATATATAACCGGCCTGGATTATTAATTTCGCCGCGATAAACAAAGTTTTTTAAATTAACAGTAACCGGCTGCGCAATATCAATATTTCCGCTGACAATCGTGTTAGTTGTGCCGATTAAAGAGATATTCGTGTTGTTATTCCAAAGAATATTTTCCGCGTAAGTTTCCCCGAGTAAAAATATTTCACTGTCATGTCCGGCGATAGACATAGCCTTGGCGATGGTTTGGAAAGGCAGCTCTGCTGAACCGTCATTGGCGTCATCTCCGTTGAGAGCCGACACATACATTTCTTTGGGATTGAGCGTGCGGAATTGATAGGCGTGCTTGACGCTGGCCGCGTTTACCACAATGTTGATGCTGGCGCTGAAGCGGAAACTGGGGCTGGGTGTAAAGGTGAGGTAAAAATCTGTCAAATCCGCGGCGCTAGCGTTTAGGCTGATTGTGATCTGCGCGGTTGGCTGAATGTACTCAACGCCGTTGACCAGCAAAACAACAGTTGACGGATCGATATTCTGCCGGTGATCACGTATCCGAAAAGTAACCGGACTATTTACAGAAATATCCTGCGCGCCAGCGGTAGGCTGATATTCATTCAGATAAGTTCCGTCATATTCGTAAATGCCTATATCCAACCCGTCGTAAATATAAACGGCGGCATTGGGCGAGCCGCTGTCGATCAGCGGGGAATTATAACTGACGCGATAATCGTTGGCGTCTGGATTAATAAAACGCGGAGCGTCTATTTTTAAGTTAGTGCCGCTGTTATTTGTAAATTTATCGCCAGCGGAATAATTAATAACAACACTGCTGCCTGAAAAATCCTCTTTGTTGATGTCGCCGTTGGCCCAAAAAACGCTGTTATCTATCGAGCCTTGAACGCGATAAGCTATATTGCCGGGATTAGTTGAGTTTGGGCCGGTGTTGTTGTGAAAAACGGAGTGCTTTATATTGATCGGGGTTCGCGCGGGATTTGTTGACGGATAAACGCTAAAAACGCCGCCGTGAAGCCCTGCGGTGTTATTTTTAAACAAACAATGCTCGGCCAGGATCTCGACACAGTCGAGAAAAACTCCGCCTTCTAGACCACTGTGTCCGTTGCTAAAAATAGACCAGTAAGCGGAGACTTTGCTCTCAACAAAAGCGCCACCAGCAAATGTAGCGGTCGCGTTGTTAATTGTTACGTATTCCAGCACGGCGTTTACTCTGACCGCCACGCCGCCGAAAGTAGCAGATGTGGAATCGAGCACAGTGTTGCTGATCTGCAGCGGGGACAAGTCATTAGTCGCCTGGGTGTAAAATAATCCGCCGTCTTTGTTGGCGCTATTGCCGCTGACCAACGTATTCAGCACGGTGATGCGCGCCGCCTTGCTGGTGTTGACCACGGCGCCGTAGAGCGCGCCGTTTTCTCCCGCGTCATTTACCGCGTGATTGTCCAGGATCAGCAAATTATTCAGTGTGATGCTGTTTAAAATAGTATTTTGCTGATTGATCACATTGTTAAAAGAAACAATAGTCAGATCCGCCAATTGAATATCGCCGTTGCCAGTGCTGACGATCATAGCGGTTTGTCTATTGCCCTGGATTTTATTTGTTTGGAATAAACCTTTGAGAGTAATATTTTTGCTTGGCCAGGACAAAGGCGCGCTGAGCGTGATTTTAGAAGCTATGACGATAATAGTGTCGTTGTTGTCTGCGGCGTCCAGCGCGTCTTGTAAATTGGCATAATAATCTTTGCCGTCGATATAAGCGACAGAACCACCTGGGTCAAACTCCAGCGCGCCAAGATCGTAGCCGCCGAGGATCGGCCGGCTGTCGCCGGCATAGTCTGTATTTAGCGCGTAATTAGCCGAAGCTTTATTGAAAGCCGGCGAATCTGTCGAGATTAGACGGTAAGCGGCGTCCAATTGCGGATCAGCGCTGAGATTATCCGGACCGTCCAGCAGAGTTTGCGCCAAAGTATTGACGCCGTAAAGCGCGCCGCTTCCAGAAGCCAGCTGCGTACTGTTGTCCCAAATAATGCTGTTCAGGAGCGACAGTGTTTTGTTTGACGAAAAAGAGAAAGCCGTTGCGTTTCCAACTATAGTATTGAAATTAAGCGTGGCGCCGCTGAAATTCGACAAACGCAAAGCCGAACTTTTATTGTTGACCAAGAGCGAGTTTTCCACCAACAGATTGGCATTGGCGGCTTCTAAAGATAAAGCCGAGCCGTTGCCGTTTAACACGCTATTTTCGCTGAAGCTGGACTGTCCAATATAGACTGTTTGCAAGGACGAACTGTTGAGGTAAAGCGCACCGCCATTATATTGGGAGGTGTTGTTGTGGAAATGCGAACGTTGAATGTTTACTTTCAAACCGTTGTAATAATACAAAGCTCCTCCCTCGTTGCCTTGATTGTTGCTGAATGTGCTGTTTTCGATCTTTAAATACTTTACGCTGGCGTTTATGGCCTGGCCGCTGTTGTCGCTAAAAATGCTATTGACGATATTTACTGTGCCGCTTTCGTTTTCGATTCTTAACGGATTGCTTAGGCCGTGAAAAATCAGGCTGTCCAGGGTGGCGGTCAGATCGGAGCTGCTCTTGATCTGGATTTTAAAATTGGTGGTTACGTTGTTGCCTTTTAAAGTCAGATTATTTTTATTAGGCCAGTTCAGCTCGGCTTCTTTTTGGCCGGCCTCGGCCAGCGCGTAATTGCTGGAGATCTCCAGCGTGTGTCCGTCGGCGAGCGACGGGTCTTCGAAGGCCGCGCGCAGGCTGATGTATTGCTGGCCTAGATCAATATTTTTGACAATGCGCAGCAGCGGATTTATGGTAACAGTTAGGACATTGGAAGAAATACCTTCCGACCAGGCCTGAATTTCCAAAACAACATTTTCGTTGTTTCCGCTTTTGAGTTTGGTTTGGGCATAACCGTTGCCGCCGCTGAGCGCTGTAACCGGCTCAAAGCTGGCGCCGCCGCTGTTGGCGGATTTAAAATTAAAACTGATTTCCTGTCCGGCGACTGTATTTCTGTTGTCGTCCAGCGCCAGGACATTGAGCATTAGATCATAGCCGATCTGCACGCTGGCGGTCGGCGGGTCAAAAACTAAATACTTAAATGAAGCTCGGCGCGTGTAAAATTCACTCTCCGGCACACTGTATTCGCCGCCGGAAGAATTTTTTACAGCGATGCTAAAATTTACAGTTTGACTGGTGCCGATATAACCCAGATCAAGCTCGGCCTGAAGCGTGTCATTGATCGTGGCAATGACCAGGTCTTCCCGCTGATACACTTTGGTATTGCCGGTGATGTTTATAGTTAAGATGATGTCCGTAATGTCGGTGAGCCCCGTGCTTTGATTGTAAATCACGAAGCTAAGAATTGGGTTGGCTTGATTGCCCTGGCTGCCCGCCGCCGGCTGAATCCCGTTGATAAACAAACCGTCATATTCATAGCTGCCCAGGTCAAAATATTCATAATATTTTCCGTCGGTCAAAGTAACATTATTTGTGCCGCGGTCAATGCCCGGATCGGCGCTGGTCAGATGAAAATCACCATTGGCCGCGTCCGCAAAACTCGGCGCGGCGCTGAGACAGTTGATGTTGGCCGCCGAATTGTCCGGCGGCAGATTGCTGTGAATTATTGTGGTGTTTTGATTATTCGGCGCGAACATAGGCGCGCTGTTGTCCCAGAGAATAGAGTTGATCGCGGTGAAAGAAGCTAAATATGCAGAGTCGTTGGCGGCGGCAGAGTAAACACTTGGCTCGCCGCTGCCCAGCGCGGTATTGCCGTAAACTGTGCAGTTTTCCAGCTCGATCTTGCCGCGGTAAAACAAACCTGTTGACCGCACGCTTTGATTGTAAAAGAAATCGCTGCGCGAGGCGCGCAAATTGCCAGAATTATAAAAAAGGCCGTAATCTTCAACCTGGTGGCGCGCAAATCTGCTGTTCTTAATTAGAACTGTGCCATAGCCGTCTCCCGCTTCAAACGCGCCAATATTGGCTTGATTGCCGTAAGCCTGCACATTGTGCAGCTCTAAATTGCTGTTTTCTTTGTAAATTGCGCCGCCGAAACTCAAAGCCCTGTTGCCGCTGATCACTGAGTCGTAAATTTTTAAAGTAGAGTTATTATGTAGCCCAATACTTCCGCCGTTTCCGGACTGGCCGTTTAACAAGTGAATACGGTTCAGCGTAACTTGCGCGCCGCTGATAACAAAATGATTCCCTTGCTTTTGCGCATTCAGCGTTACATTGCCGGAAATGGTTATGTTTTTAGTTATGTTTATGCCTGTCTCGGTGTATTCCCCCGGATCGATTTCCAGCGTCTGATCCGGCGCGGCGCGGGACACGGCTTGCTGTATGCTGCCATAATAGCTGTCGCTCTCCAAAATATGAAAAGCGGTTTTTTTAGTTGTAAAATTTAGGGTCGCGTTTTGCGTGTTGCCGCTTTTGTCCGCGACATTAATGGTTAGATAATGTTCGGCATTAAAACTCACGTCCAGCAGCAGTTTGATCTGAATGCCGTCGGCGATATAACTGAGGCTGCCGGTGTAATTCACCGGCGTGCCGTTCAGCAGTATCTCCAGCAAATTTAAACTGAGGCCGGAATCAAAATCCTGCGCTGTGAAATTCAAAGTCAGCGGCGAGTCCAGATCGCTGTCGCCATTATTTGGCGAGATGATCTGAATTTCTGGTTTGGTGTCGTCTGCCTGAGTTGTAAAAGAATAAGTTACGCTAAGCTGATTGCCCGCATAATCTTCAGCGTTGATCGTGATGCGCAGGTTCTCTTTATAATTAAAAAAAGGCGCAGGGTTAGTGTAAACATAATCGTTGGAGTCAGTACGAACGGCGATATACTTGTATTGGTCGTTTATGTACAGAGAGATGTAGCTGAGCGGGCTGTCCTGATCAAAAAGCTCGAAACTAATATCCGCGGTTATAGACACATTGACACTGCCGGGCTGCGGCGTGAGCGTACTCATATTGAGCGTTGGCGCGGTGCGGTCGGCTAGCTCCAGCGCCGAAGACCAGGGACTGTACGGCGAATAAACATCTGTGTCCGCGTCCCGCCAGCGCAGCCTAACCGCTATTGTTTGATTGTCAGACACGCTGATCTCGACATTTTCCGAGGCCGCAGGATAAAGCCGGGTATAAATAATTTCGCCGTTGCCGGAAACGCTCAGCTCCCATTCTTCCAAATAATTATTGATCGTCGCCGGCCGGTTAATTTTCAGGCGCTGATCGTCCGCGGTGTTTCTGCTGTCTTTATTGGTCCAATTGATGTTGTAGATCAAGCCCGGCGTCGGCGGTATTTCTGTGGTATAAGAAAAAGTACAAACCGCTGTGTTGCCGCTGTAGTCCGCCACGCTGATGGTTACAAAAATCGCTTCGCCGTAATACAGCGGGTTGGGACTGGGAATGACTTGGACATAAGCAGTGTTGTCTTGATGGACTATATTTAAACTGTGCTCATTGACGGAAACCCGCAGCGTGTCAAAATTTACTTGGCTCTCAGTGTCCGCAGCATAAAAAGTTATCTTGCTGTTGATATTGTTGCCGGTAACAATATTATAGATGGTGGGCGGCGTGATGTCCGACAAAGTGCTAAAAGAAAAATTATAAGTGGCGCTGTTGCCGGCTGCGTCCAGCGCGGCGACCTGAATATTTACAGTGTTGTCATACTGCAGATTTTGGCCGAGAACCAGCCGGCCTTGGTAAGTTTTTGAAAAATCGCTTTCAGATTTGTAAAGAGATAAACTCTCCAAATAACTACCCTCGACCGCTTGTTCGTTAATTGTAACCGCCAAGCTGATCTTATAGTCCGGGATTTCGGAATGATCTGTAAAATAAAGACAAATAGGGGCTGTAATAGGTATATTGGCCGAACTGTTCCCCGGCTCGCTGTAGATGATCGGCGGCGTGCGGTCGGCCAATTGAATAGAATTTTCCGGCGACCAGGCCATAATATCGCTGCCGGGCAGCAGCCAGTACACATAAGCCGTAACATTTTGATTGTCGCTGACCGTGATCTCGACATGCTCCGTCAAGATCGAAATGCTGGTTATTTCAGAATAATCAGAGTTGCTGCCCAGGCGGTATTTTATATTCCATTCCGAAATAGCGTTATTTTGGGTCGGCGGACGATGAACCAGCACTATTTGATTATCCGTAGTGTTGTAATTTTTACTGTTGACCCAGGTCAAAGCTGGCGCTTCCGGCATGGACAGTTCCGCAGTGGTCAGCCAGCTGCGGGTCAGAACAACGCTGTTGCCGGCTGTGTCGAAGGCGTTTATAGTGGCGGAAATTTTAGTGCCGATAGCGCTTGTATTGTCCAGTATAAACAAAATATACTCCAGACCTCCCCCGGCGTTGATAGTTACGACGCCGGTCAGCGACTCGGGCGTACCGTAAGCTGTTTGGCCGGCATTATTGACGAGACGCTGGGTTTCCGCTTCTATGGTCAGGACGCTGTGATTGTCGGTCAGGCCGGTTTCGTCAGAAAAGCCCAGGCCAAAACTTGGCGTTACACCGGCCTGTATTTCCAGGACTTGAGCCGGGTAAACATCCCGCATTTCCGGCGGGGTGCGGTCGCCGATATATAACTCCATGCTTGCCGACTTTTCCGATTCTATGGTGTCGCTGACCCAGGCGATTTGCAGACTGACGGAGGTATTGTCCGGGAGCTCGGTGAACACATAATGATCTATATTAATGTCTACAGTGGCAATTGCTTCCATATCGCCGGGTTTATAGATTTTCCAATGGGTGATGCCGATGTCGGGCCGGACAATTTGATCGAGCGAAATAGTGATCTGCTGATTGTCCGTAGTGTTGCGTTCGGTTTCATTGTCCCAGATCAGCAGCGGCGCGGCAGGCTGCGGCAGTTGCACCCGAAAACTAAAAGCGGCATTGGCGGTATTGCCGGCGTTGTCCGCAAAATTGAGCGTAACAAAGACCAGATCATTATAATTAAACTGATTGTTGAGTAAGAGATATATATTATTTGGAAAAGGAGTCATTAGCGTATGAGGAATAGAATTTATATTATCGGTCGATATTTCTACATCATAAGAAGCGGCGTTTATTCCGCTATGATTATCCGTAACGGTAATTGCCACATAAGATGTAGTATAAGACACATTTGAAGATGACGCTTCTGGAATTGAGCTGACAAATGTCGGCGGCGTGCGGTCGCTGATGTACAGCGGAGCGCTTTCCGGCGACAGGCCGGATTCCTCGTCTTCGACGCTGACCCAGCTGATCTTTGCCGCGATCGTCAGATCATCCGGCATGTCGTAAATAGTGTAACTGTTCACATTAATATCGACTGTCGCGACTAGTTCGTCGTCAACATAGATGCGCCACTCTTTAGTCTCATTTGGCGCGGGTTGATCGAGCCAAATGGTTATTTGCTGATGATCCATAGAATTGCGCTCAGTTTCATTGTCCCAGGTCAACCGCGGCGCGGCGGGCGGCGGCAATTCTGTTTTGAAGCTAAAAGCAACACTGGCGGTATTGCCGGCATTGTCTGTAACATTAAAAGTAACAAAAACATGCTCATTGTAGCCAAAAGCATTGTCCGGAGTGAACTCATACAGATCATCGTTAAAAGTACTCGTGCCGGTCAGAACGTTGATATTGTCCGTGGAAACTTCAATAGAAGCGTCCATTGTTCCCATATTGTTATTTGTTACATTAATGAGAATGGCGCTGTCGGGCGGCACGCGGGTTGCGCCGTTGGCCGGCAGATGATCCAAAATTTCCGGCGGCGTGCGATTGCCGATGCTCAGCGGAGCGCTCTCCGGCGACAGGCCGGATTCCTCGTCTTCGATGCTGATCCAGCTGATCTGCGCTGTGATCGTCAGATTATCCGGAATATCGTAAAAAGTGTGGCTGTCCGCGCTGATATTCACTGTCGCGGCAGGTTCGCCATTGATGTAAATACGCCAAAATTTAGTCTCATTTGGCACAGTTTGATTAAGCAGGACAGTGATCTGCTGATTGTCTGTAGTGTTGCGCTCGGTTTCATTGTCCCAGGTCAACTGCGGCGCGGCGGGCGGCGGTAATTCTGTTTTGAAACTAAAAGTAACGCTGGCGGTGTTACCGTCATTGTCCGTAACATTAAAAGTAACAAAAACATGTTCATTGTAATCAAAAGGCTTGTTTGGAGTAAACTGAAATATGTCAGTTGCGTTAAAAATATTCTGACCGTCTAGGGCATTGATATTGTCTGTGGAAATTTCCGCGAAAGCATTCATTCCTATATTGTTATTTGTTACATTAACGAGAATAACACTGTCGACCGGCACACGGGTGGCGTTATTGGCCGGCGTGTGGCCTAAAATTTGCGGCGGCGTGCGATTGCCGAGAGTTAAGCTGGCCTCCGGAGAGAAAGGCGAAGCGGCGCCGGTTAATTCGTCGATCCAAAAAATACTGGCCGATATAGTTTGATTATCCGTAATATTGTTTAGCGTGCAAACTGCGTCAGCCGAGGGAATATCAGTTCTGATAATTTCACCGTTGAGAACCAAGCCCCAGTAGCCGATAAGCTCGTCCGATATTTCCGGCCTGCTTACTTCGATAATTTGATTTGTGGAAGTGTTGCGCTCGTCTGCATTGAACCAATTCAAGTTCGGTATATTGGGCGTGGGCGGATTTTCTGTAGTGTAAGAAAAATTGACGCTGACTGTATTGCCGTGCCGGTCTGCCGCCGCGATCTCTACATCCAGGGTAGCGCCGTAATGCTGTTTTTCCGGCAGATCAACAGTGATAGTGTCATCTGTAATACTAAAATTACCCTGCATATTTTCGCCGTTTATGGTTATGGACAGGCTGTCCCAATCCACACCGATATTTTTGTAATCTGCGGCGGCATTGTCGGTTACACTGAATTGAATATTGACGCTGACTGAATTGCTGGTTACGACGTCAAAGATCACCGGCGACGTGGTGTCGCGCACCGCGGCGTAAGCGTTGACCACACCATAGCCGTAGCGCGGGTCTTTGCCGGTCTGGGCGTCCACCTGATCGCCGTATTGAACGGCGGTTTTTTGTAAGATTTCCCGAATTTCATTGGCGCTTAAATACGGATACGTGCCTTTGACCAGCGCGGCCACGCCGCTAACCACTGGCGTGGCGTAACTAGTGCCTTGGCCTACCATCGTATATTCGCTGTTTGGCGAGGTTGTCATCATATAAAAATAAGGCGCGGCCAGTTCCGTAGTCTTGTCGCCGCTGCCCACCAGCGAGCCGCCGCCGATAGCGTTGTTCTCACTGACGCCGGCCACGCCGATCACTTCCGGAAAACCGGCCGGTATAGAAGTGATAGACTGCGGCAGTATTAAATGAACTGTGCCGTAGCTTCCTCCTAGGTTTGCGCCGACTTCCGTGTTGCCCATAGCGGCCACCAGCAGCACGTTGTTGGTGGAGGCATACTGCACGGCATCATAGAGTTCATTTTCACTGACACTGGATTCAAAATAAGTCTTAGCTAGAGTTTCTATGATGATATCAGGCACAAATTTTAGTTGTGGTATGCCTGTTCTGATTTGCTCTATTAAATTTGCCTTGATTACCGGATTGCTGGATATATCCTCCCAGCTCGGCATGCCGAGACTCAGATTAATAATATCCGCGCCATTATCCACCGCCCAGCGTATGCCGTCAGCTATTCTGGTACTGGCGGTTGTTGTGTCATCACGCAGCACTTTTACCGGAATTATTTCAGCGTTCCAGGCCACGCCGGTCGTGCCGATGCCGTTATTGCCCTTGGCCGCGGCGATGCCGGCCACTGCCGTGCCGTGATAGTAAATACTTGAACTGAACGGATCGGGATTGGCGGTATCGTCATTATCGACAAAATCCCAGCCGGGCAGCACGCTCAGATCGGGGTGATCGCTTTGCACGCCGCTGTCCACCACGGCGATCTTCACTGTGTAAGTGCCGGTGCTCAATGCCCAGGCATAGTTAGCGCTGATTTGCCACAAGTAGTCTTGTTGCGGGTAGTACTCATCATTCGGTAATACGGACGCGACAGCCGCTCCCGCCGCGGTCAGCAGTAAAAATAAAAGCAAAAAATATTTACGCAGCATCGCTTGAAACTCTCCCTCGTCTAAATTCATACCCATTTTCCGGTAAAATATACCTGACGCCCCTGCGTCAGGTACTTCCGCGCGCGCATTGTGAGACGCGCGCGGTCGTACCATAATAGTAGTATTTATTTTTGCCGCCCCTGCGATCCGGTCGCTGAGCCTGGGACGGTGAGCTTGTATCCTGCGGATACGCTGGCGAACCGTCGAAGCGTCGGTCGTATCATGCTGATTTTTATATCGACATATATGGTAGATATATGTATTGATTTTTTCTGGGGCTTATTTGTAATTAGCCTCTTGCGCAAAAAAAACTACTATGATAATATGCGCTCCCTTTTGCGTGATTTTTTGGTCATGCAGGCGGAATTATGGCTTTATGCCTGAGAACATTTGCATAAAACGAAACCTGAATTTGGGCTATTAGCTCAGGTGGTTAGAGCGCACGCCTGATAAGCGTGAGGTCCGTGGTTCGAGTCCACGATGGCCCACTCGAGCTTAACAAGCGTGCGCAGCACGCGCCGTTAAGCGAGAGCCACAAGCGGCGTAGCCGCGAAGTGACAAGGGCCAGAAAACAACAAGTGATGTAAAGACAGTCACTTGTGAAGTTCGACGCGAACTTAACAAGCGAGCGCAGCGAGTGAGGTTAAGTGAGAGCCAGCCGTCGGCTCGGTCAGCCGACGACACTTCTGCGGCGACTTGAGGTCGCTCGCAGTCGCAAGGAGGCGTAGCCGCGAAGTGACAAGGGCCAGAAAACAACAAGTGATGTAAAGACAGTCACTTGCGAAGTTCGACGCGAACTTAACAAGCGAGCATTGTCGTGTTGGTGGCGCTCAATTAACAAAACGAACGCGAAGATTACCTGGGGGCGTAGCTCAGTTGGTAGAGCGCCTGCTTTGCAAGCAGGATGTCGTGGGTTCGATTCCTGTCGCCTCCACTCGAGCTTCACAAGCGAGCATGTGCGAGCGACGTGAAGCGAGAGCCACAAGGCCGCGTAGCGGCCGAAGTGACAAGTTTGCGACACGAAAGCCACTTGCGTTAACGACGAGAGCCACAAGCACGCGAAGCGTGCGAAGTGACAAGGGACAGAAAACAACAAGTGATATAAAGACAGTCACTTGCAAAGCTCGATAACGTACAAGCGGCGCAGCCGCGAAGTGACAAGTTTGCGACACGAAAGCCACTTGCGTTAACGACGAGAGCCAGCCGCTGGGTTTTGTAATTTTGATAATTGCGCTGTCCGTGAGGACAGTTTATTTTGAGGATTTGATTTCCTCGTGTTCTTTGATATTGTTAATGCTGAATGATTTTTGATGAGAATTTCATTCGGTGTCTGAATAAACTTATGAACATTTATTCAGATAAAATATTAAGTAATCTAGGATATTCTAATTATTTTAAGAATACAGCCAAAAGGATTCTCGCTCACATATGAGAAAAATATTAAGGGCGCATGGAGGATACCTTGGCGAATAGAGCCGACGAAGGACGTGGTAAGCTGCGATAAGCTTCGGGGAGCCGCTATAGGCTGCGATCCGGAGATTTCCGAATGAGGCAACTCATTACGGGTAATGCCGTAATATTGCGCGATAAATTCATAGTCGCGCGAAGGTAAGCAGGGGAATTGAAACATCTTAGTACCCTGAGGAAAGTAAATCAATTGAGACTCCGTTAGTAGAGGTGATCGAACGCGGAAGAGCCTAAACCGTGCTGATGCAATAGACGCCAGTCGTTGTCAATGCGGTGTTGCGAGAGCAGATGGGGCAGTCTGGCGGCTGTCCGGCAAGTTACCAAATTTTAGATTAGCAGAACGGTCTGAAAAGTCCGGCCGCAGAGGGTTATAGCCCCGTAAATTAAAATCTAAAGTCTTGCTTTTGTTTCTCAAGTAGAACGGGACACGTGAAATCCTGTTTGAATCTGGGTGGACCATTCATCCAAGGCTAAGTACTTCTATTCGACCGATAGCGAAACAGTACCGTGAGGGAAAGGTGAAAAGAACCCCGGGAGGGGAGTGAAATAGAACATGAAACCATGCGCTTACAAGCAATCAGAGGCCGCAAGGCTGATGGTGTGCCTATTGAAGAATGATCCGGCGAGTTACAATGTGCGGCAAGGTTAAGTTTTTTAACGGAGCCGTAGCGAAAGCAAGTCTGAAAAGGGCGTTTAGTCGCATTTTGTAGACCCGAAGTCTGGTGACCTATTCATGTGCAGCGCGAAGCGGCGGTAACACGCCGTGGAGGTGCGAACCGGTGGATCTTGAAAAATCCTCGGATGACGTGTGAATAGTGGAGAAATTCCAACCGAACTAGACGATAGCTGGTTCTCCTCGAAATGCCTTTAGGGGCAGCCTTGGAGGAAGCCCATCGGGGGTAGAGCTCTGTTTAGGCTAGGGGACTCACCAAAGTCTACCAAACCTACGCAAACTGCGAATACCGATGGTTTATTATCCAGGAGTGAGCCCGTGGGGGATAAGCTTCACGGACGAGAGAAGAAGAATTCAGACCGTCGATTAAGGTCCCCAAATCTATGCTAAGTGTTAACCGTAAGGAAGTTGTGAGTCCCAGACAACCAGGAGGTTGGCTTAGAAGCAGCCACCCTTTAAAGAAAGCGTAATAGCTCACTGGTCGAGTCTCATAGCGCCAAAGATTTAAGGGGCTCAAGCATAGTACCGAAATCACGGATACATACAGCCGCTGGCTGTATGCATGGTAGAGGAGCGTTCCGTAGTAGGGCGAAGTTCAGCCGTAAGACTGGATGGACGAATCGGAAGTGAGAATGTCGGAATGAGTAACGAAAAAATATGTGAGAATCATATTCGCCAAAAACCTAAGGTTTCCCGGGGAAGGGTCGTCCTCCCGGGGTTAGTCGGGACCTAAGCTGAGGCCGAGAGGCGTAAGCGATGGACAGCAGGTTAATATTCCTGCACCAGTATATTTCGTTATCACGATGGAGTGACGCAGAAGGTCAGGTGTAGCCGGTTATTGGATTCCGGTCCGCGCCGGTAGGGTGAAAGACAGGCAAATCCGTTTTTCATTAAGCCCGAGACGCGCGGCGAGCCGCAAGGCGAAGTTATCTGAGCCACGCTGACAAGAAAAACTTCTAAGGAGAAATATGCTGCCCGTACTAAAACCGACACAGGTAGGTGGGGAGAAAATCCTAAGGCGCGCGAGTTATCTCTCGTTAAGGAACTCTGCAAAATGACCCTGTAACTTCGGGAGAAAGGGTGCCGCGGTAAGGTGAAGGCGTACAGCCGGAGCCGGAAGCGGTTGCAAAAACCAGGCGATAGTGACTGTTTATCAAAAACACAGGTCTCTGCAAAGCCGCAAGGCGATGTATAGGGGCTGATGCCTGCCCAGTGCTGGAAGGTTAAGAGGAGAAGTCAAGCCGCAAGGCTGCAGCTTTGAATCGAAGCCCCAGTGAACGGCGGCCGTAACTATAACGGTCCTAAGGTAGCGAAATTCCTTGTCGGGTAAGTTCCGACCCGCACGAAAGGCATAACAACTTTCGCACTGTCTCAACGAGGGGCTCGGTGAAATTGGAATATCTGTGAAGATACAGATTACTTGCAGCAGGACAGAAAGACCCTATGAAGCTTTACTGTAACTTGGCTTTGAGTTTCGATTAATTGTGCGCAGGATAGATGGGAGACTTTGATTCGAGAACTTCGGTTTTCGAGGAGTCGACGTTGAGATACCATCCTCAATTCGTTGGAATTCTAACGCGGCGCTGTAAGCCAGCACGCGGACAGAGTCTGGTGGGCAGTTTGACTGGGGCGGTCGCCTCCTAAAAGGTAACGGAGGCGCTCAAAGGTTCTCTCAACACGGTCGGAAATCGTGTGTGGAGCGTAATCGCACAAGAGAGCTTGACTGCGAGGCTGACGGGCCGAGCAGGGACGAAAGTCGGAGATAGTGATCCAATAGCACTGTGTGGAAGGGCTATTGCTCAACGGATAAAAGTTACTCTAGGGATAACAGGCTGATACTACCCAAGAGTTCATATCGACGGTAGTGTTTGGCACCTCGATGTCGGATCATCTCATCCTGGGGGTGAAGCATCTCCCAAGGGTCGGGCTGTTCGCCCGTTAAAGAGGTACGTGATCTGGGTTCAGAACGTCGTGAGACAGTTTGGTCCATATCCGCTGCAAGCGTAGGAAAATTGAGGGAGTTTGACTCTAGTACGAGAGGACCGAGTTGAACGAACCTATGGTGTACCGGTTATCCCGCCAGGGGTAGGCGCCGGGTAGCTACGTTCGGTTTAGATAATCGCTGAAAGCATCTAAGCGAGAAGCTAGTCCCAAGATAAATTTTCCTGTCCCTTCGGGGAGTAAGGCCTCCGGTAGACTACCGGGTTGATAGGTCAGGGGTGTAAGCACAGCAATGTGTTCAGCTGACTGATACTAATCGGCCGAGGTTTTTCCATATAGAGCTTGACCTTTTGGCTGCTCTTAAAATAAATTAGGGTATCCTTGATTATTTAATATTTAGCATTAACATATCAGAAAGAGGGCTGCTTTCTGGTGACGACAGCGATAGGGAAACACCTGTTCCCATTCCGAATACAGCAGTTAAGCCTATCAGCGCCGATGATACTGCCCGGGCAACTGGGTTGGAAAGTAGGACGTTGCCAGTTTTCACCAGAAAGTAGCCCTCTTTTTTATTGCGTTTATCAAGTTCTTGTAAAATATTCTTTAAAGTTTTACCAGCGCCGCCCCGAACTTCACAAGCGAGTGCAACGAGCGATGTGAAGTGTGCTGAAAGCCCTGTACTCAGAGGGCAACAAGGCTGCGCAGTAGCCGCCGTTATGATACTGC